>JASFSK010000012.1:0-20314 GCA_050114455.1 Desulfobacterales bacterium
ACCTGCCTTAACTTAGCCCCTGCCATAGTATAACCAATTAAGATATCTACTTAAAAACAATGCCTTGTTCTAGCCACATTAAGATGGCCCTCTTGTGACAAATATGAATTCAAGTAAAGCTTAAGGCTCTCCGGGCCAGTAATTATCCCATCATTCCATTCCCCGCACCAATAGCAACACATCAACTTGCCCAGGATCATGTTACAGTGGAAAGGTTTCTGGTAAGCCTGGGTAGACAGGGCGTTTTCCTGGTGTAATACAAGCAAGTCAATACTTCTTGACACTTGTTCATCGATTCTATACAATATCCTGCCTGAATGGCCTTCAAACAGGTTTCCTCGAAAACGGCATTTTGGAGGTGCAGAAAATGTTCCAGATGAAACGCAGCTTTTTTGACCGACGGTCTGGTAAAGATAGACGAAAGTCTTTTTCGCTTCGTCGACTTCATTACAGGGGGCCAGAACGAAGGGTTCGACAAGATCGAAGATCCTTGCTTGAAAGAAGAGATGGCTATGTAAAAATTGATAAGTGGTCAAGTGTGAAGACCAGGGACTTGAAGCTGGCAAAGTATCTACAGCCCCACTGAAGTACTTTTTTCTTTTAACACATACCCTATCGGTTCCACAACTCACCAGCCTATTCAATTCATAGGCCACCGGCATCGATCAAGTTTGTACGCTCAAGCATGCTCTCGCCGTATCGATGACACCTTTTAAATTCTCTTCGCGCTAATTCGGGGAGGCTTATGAATTGAGTTACTGGAACCTCTAAGGAAGTATCTTCGCTGTTAGCACTGGAAACGTTCAAGAATCAAGCAAGTCAAAGATTTATAAACAAGCTTTATGAGTAAAGCAGTACGGACCCGAATTGGGAATTTTTTGCGCCTATTTCTATAGAAACTCTACTCGCCGGCGAGATGATTACATGGAATCTTTTACTCTCGCTGATCCCAATGGGGATCGAGCGTTTGTCCCAACCGAATGACCCTGGTCGTTCGACTCACTGGATTGTGTCGTATTTTGGACAGTTGAAGCCAAAGGTGTATCTGTTGGCGGAACTGGAAACTAAAGACCAGGTGAAATATCCATAGGTAAAAATTGTACAGCTTTAAAGGAGGTAATGATGTCAGTGAAACTTAAAGAAATAGATAAAATCGAGATATTGACTCTTCAGGATAATTACGTCGATATCGCTGCATTTGACGGCACCGAGATTGTCCAGAGGGCTTTGCCGGTGAAGGATATGGAAATTAAAAATAGTATTCTGGCCGAACATGGCTTTTCGACGATTGTAACCATTACCTCTGATAAAATTTCCCGTAGCCTCCTTTTTGATTTCGGGTTTTCCGAACATGGTGCCGCTTATAATGCAGATGCATTGGACCTGGATTTAACCACCGTCGAAGCCATGGTGCTGTCTCACGGGCATATGGACCATTTTGGTGGTTTCGAGCAGCTCGCTGAGCGTGTCGGTAAAAAGGGCATTGAGCTTGTAGTGCACCCAACGGCGTTCAGAACATCGCGATATATAAAAGTAACAGAAGAGTTCAAAATTGGGTTGCCTGCTCTGAAAAGACAAAGATTTGAGAACGCTGGCATCTCTTTGGTTGAATCCGAGGAACCCCGAATGTTGTTGGACGATAGCGTGTTATTTTTAGGTGAAATTCCCAAGCAGACTGAGTTTGAAAAAGGGTTTCCCCGTATGCATTATGACCACGACGGTGAGACCAAGTGGGACCCCATTGAAGATGATAGTGCTATTGTTGCCAATGTTAGAAGAAAAGGCCTGGTGATTTTATCCGGATGTGCTCATTCGGGAATTATCAACACGGTAAAATACGCCCGGGAGGTTTCCGGTGTTAACAAGGTTTTTGTGGTGATGGGAGGCTTTCATCTTACCGGTGCTGATTTTGAACCTATCATTGAACCCACGACCGAAGCCTTGAAAACGTTCAATCCTCAGTATGTTGTACCGACCCATTGCACGGGGCGTAAAGCTGTTATTCATCTGGAAAAGGAAATGCCGGATAAATTTTTATTGAACATGTCGGGAACGAAGATGGTGTTTTCTGGCATAATAGATGATGTCACTGAAAAATAAATTGCTACCTGAAAGCATTTGCATGTCGGCACCTGGAAATTTTGTGAATAGACATTAGCATTCCCAGATGCTATAAATTTAGTCCCAGGTCGGATCGGACCACATGCCGCACTATCCGCGCCGTTTCGGGGAGTCAAATTGAGGGATCTTAAATTCGGAGATGTCGGAATCAAATGAAGGTATGCTTCCGATAAAATGCGCCTGATGCGCTAAGCTCTCACCCGGTCAGTTGCAAACCATTGCATTGCGAGAGATGATCGAGCTATTTCCGGCGTTCGAATTTCTCCGTTAAGTATCAAAGGTGCAAAAACGATTCAGACAAGGTCGCATTTCAATATGCCGGATACCACTTCGCCACAAAATGCCGAGTTGCGTGCCAGGATCAGGGTGCTGAGCTGCATGTATCAAATCGCTCAACTGGCGTTCGACGACAGTCATTCCTTCGGCGCCACCCTTCAGGCCATCGTCGATCTGATTCCCCAGGCTTTTGAGGCTCCAGAAAACATAGTCGCAGGGATTCAGCTGGACGAAACAGGTTATCAAACACCCGGATTCGAGCGCTCGTACCACAGGACTGGGAAAAACATTGTCATCAAAGGCGATGTGAGGGGGTGTGTTGAAATCGGCCGCCGGACCGACGACGGGTCCGTCTCGGGGACGAATGATGCCTATTCGGCTGAAGAAATCGATCTTGTCGAAGCAGCCGCCCGCAAAATCGCTTTCAGGACCGAACGCAAAGAGGCCCAGGAAAAAAAAGAAATTTTGCAGGAGCAGCTCAGGCATGCCGACCGGCTGGCCACCATCGGACAGCTGGCAGCCGGAATTGCCCATGAGCTGAACAATCCACTGGGAGACATTCTCGGCTTTGCCCAGTTGGCCGCCAATTATCCCGATCTGCCTGAAGAAGTCTACCAGGACCTGGTTAAAATCGTCAAATCCACGCTCTATGCCCGGGAGGTCATAAAAAAAGTGCTGTTTTTCAGCCGGCAGACCCATCCCCGGGAGGCCAAAACCAACCTGAATCGGCTGATCGAAGATTGGATGGATTTTTTCGAATTCCGATGTGCCCAAAATAATATTGACATCGTTCTGGAAATGGACGAATCATTGCCGGAGGTGACGGCAGATCCTGCCCAGCTCAACCAGGTACTCGTCAATCTGGTGGTCAATGCCATTCATGCCATGCCCGACGGCGGCCAGTTGACCATTAAAACCGGTGTCGATCAAAACAGGGTCTCGATGGCCGTGCGGGACACGGGCCGGGGAATCCCGGAAGATATCGTAAACAAGATTTTTCTACCGTTTTTTACCACCAAGGAAGTTGACCAGGGCACCGGTCTGGGATTGTCCGTGGTTTACGGTATTGTCAACGAACACGGCGGTACGGTCAAAGTCGACAGTCAACCGGGAGCAGGCGCAAGCTTTGAGATCAAACTGCCGATTTGACCGAATCCGAGAACAGAAACATGCCCAAAAGCGATACCCACCACTATAAGATTTTGGCGGTCGACGATAACGAGCACGCTCTGGAAATCGTCCGGCGGACCCTGGAGCGCGCCGGCTATGAGGTCCTGACCTGCACCGGGGTCGAATGCGCTGTGGAGCTGCTCAACGATCGGGATATCGATGTGGTGATCACGGATCTCAAAATGCCCCGGCACAGCGGATTGGACCTCATCAGGTACATCAGCGAAAATTTATGCGAAATCGGCATCATCATGATCACCGGTTACCCCTCCATCGAAAGCGCCGTGGAGGCCATTAAAACCGGTGCCGAGGAGTTTCTGGCCAAACCGTTCACCGATGCGGAACTGCTGGACGTTATCCAAAAAGTGCTCGCCCGGCTAGCGTCGCAGCGCAAAACCCGGCGTACCCTCGAATCGGACGCCACCAGCGGCATTGTGGGCAATTCCAAGCCAATGAGAAAAGTGTTCCAATTGATTGCCAAAGCGGCCACCATGACGGCCAACGTGCTGATATCGGGCGAGAGCGGGACCGGAAAAGAGCTGGTCGCCCGGGCCATACACTACCGCAGTCCGCGCTCATCGGCCGCATTCGTTCCGGTCAACTGTACGGCCATTCCCGAAAGCCTGCTGGAAAGTGAATTGTTTGGCCATGAAAAAGGCGCTTTTACAGGTGCCAACGTCGCAAGAGAGGGCTTTTTTCAGGTCGCAGATGGCGGTACCGTGTTTTTGGATGAAATCGGCGACGCCAGCTTGGCTCTGCAGGCCAAACTCCTCCGTGTTATGCAAAACAAGGAAATCATTCGGCTGGGCTCAAGCCGGGTCATCAAGGTGGATGCCCGTATCATCGCGGCAACCAACAAAGACCTCAAAGACCTGGTAGACAAAAACCGTTTCCGCGAAGACCTCTACTACCGCATCAATGTCATCGACATTTTCGTTCCGCCGTTGCGCGAACGCCGACAGGATGTGCCCCTGCTGATCCGGCATTGCGTATCCAATCTGATGCAGGACATCGGCGCCAAGCCCCTTTCCTTTTCGGATCGGGCCTTGAATGCCATGACCGACTACGCCTGGCCGGGCAATGTCAGAGAACTCGAAAATCTAGTTCAAAAACTGGCAATCACCGTGGACAACCGCCGAGTGGATATCGCCGATTTACCTGAACCGATGCGATTCCGAATCGACCGGGAGCAGGGACTTAACCGGCCGCTGGCGGCCGTGGAAAGAGAGCATATCAGAAATGTATTGGCCGCAGCCGGCGACAACAAGACCCGGGCCGCCAAAATTCTGAAAATCGACCGCAAAACCCTGCGGGAGAAGTTAAAAAGGATCGAACGGACCGTCGACTGTGCTGCACGCGACCCGAAGAGAAATACCTGAAGTTTGTGAGATCCATTAAAAAAACGGCAGCAATAGGAATTTACATCTCAAATATTAAGCCGCCGGCATTGATAAGGTTTGCACCATTAAGCATGCCCTCGCGGCAACGGGACCAATGCTTCGCACAAAAAATCTCGGCCGGATCAAGTGGCTGATCAGAGAATATGGTGGGGCGTTTCACCCCGCTGGTGCAATTTGCTTCACTTTTTAACCCCATTCAGCACCGAAGCTCCCGGCTGAAAGGTCGCTTTTAGATAAGGGATAGAACTACAACCATATGAAATAGTTACGTAATCAACGTCAACGACATCGGTGCGAACATTTTCGGTCCAGTGGGCACTAAATGTGCATTGATGAAAAATCAAATCTATTGTCTGGTTGAAGTATGAAATCGGATAGTTCTGACATCTGTCGGAATCTTGCACGGAAAATCGATCAATGGACACTGAACAATCAAGAGAACGCTACTATCGCTCGCTGCTGCGCAATGTGGTCATCACCATCCTCCTGACGGCTATCACCCCAACCGTTGTCGTCAGCATGTTCATATTGAATGAATTCCGCACCTCTTATCAGAAAAAAGTAAATGAGCACCTGGACCTGCTGGCCAGAAAGCATAAACGCAGCATCGACATGTTTTTGGAAGAAAAATTGATGGATATCCGTATGCTGGCCAATGTCAACCGCTTCGAGGAATTGCGAGAAGGGACGATCCTCAATCGCAAGTTCATCGAGATGCAGCGCGCCTTCGACCGCTCTTTCGTTGATCTGGGCGTGGTCGATCATACGGGACGACAGATCGCCTATGCCGGCCCCCATGGCTTGACCGGCGTCAGCTATGCCGCTACGGACTGGTTCAAACAGGCCATCGCCAGCCCATACTTCATCAGTGATGTGTTCAAGGGCTTTCGGGGCGCGCCGCACTTTATCGTGACCGTCCGGCACGACCACAACGGCCAGCCCTGGATTCTGCGGGCCACCATCGATTTTGGTGAGTTCAACAATCTGGTGGAGTACCTGCGCATCGGTAAGACCGGATTCGCATTCATCCTCAACAAATCGGGACAATTTCAAACCAATCCCATCGCCAATGTGCAAACCAATGAAATGATCGCTCTGTTTAAGGATATCAATCCCTCGGAGCGCCCCCGGCTGATCGCACAAAAAAAAGTTCATGGCGGCCAGGAGGTTCTCCTGGCAATTTCATATCTCAAAAAAGGCGACTGGGTGATGGTGCTACAACAGGATGTCGAAGATGCCTTTGCAGACCTGAGAAATACCCAGCGAATCGCCCTGCTGATCATTCTGATCGGCAGCCTCGGCATCATCGCCGCCAGCTTGTTCGTGTCCCAGCGACTGATACGGCGAATCTCCAAGGCCGATGAAGAAAAAGAAATCGCCCACAAGGAAAAGGACATCATGTCCCAGCAAGTCATCGAGACCGGCAAGCTGGCATCGATTGGCGAGTTGGCGGCCGGCATCGCCCACGAAATCAATAATCCGGTGGCCATCATGATCGAGGAGGCCGGCTGGATTCAGGACCTGCTCGAAGAAGAGGACTTCCAAGACAGTGATAATCAACAAGAGCTGTTCCGGGCCCTGAAGCAAATCAACACCCAGGGCCGACGGTGTAAGGAAATCACTCTCAAGCTGTTGAGTTTCGCCCGCAAAACAGATTCGCGCATCATCGACATATCGATCAAGGAACTGCTTGAAGAAATTGTTTCCCTGTCTTCTCAGCGGGCCAAGTACAGCAATATAGAAATCTTCACCCGGTTCGAAGATAATTTGCCGCCCATTTCCGCCTCTGAAACCGAAATGCAGCAGGTTTTCTTGAACCTGGTCAACAATGCCATGGATGCCATGGAAAAAACCGGCGGCAAAATCACTTTGACTGCCGAAAAACAGATCGACGAAATCGTGGTGACCGTCGCCGACAACGGTCCGGGGATTGCCGACGCTAACCTGGCGCGCGTGTTCGACCCCTTCTACACCACCAAACCGGTGGGCAAGGGAACCGGTTTAGGGCTTTCCATCTGCTATGGCATCATCAAAAAGATCGGCGGCGACATCAAAGTCCACAGCCTGAAGGGACAAGGCACCACGTTTGAAATTCATATTCCCTGCACGGTGGAGGTGAAAGCGCCGGAGCAGACAGCAACCTAACCAGAGCCAGAGTGCGCTCGTTGCCGCGTAGCCGTTCGGCGGTGCCGGCAGTGAAAAAATGGCAACCCGCTCAATACGAGCTGCCGCCCGGCCTTCGGCCAAGATGAGGGGAGGTAGAAAATGAGTATTACAAAAATACTTTTGACAGATGATGAAAAGCCTTTTGTCGACACCATGATAAAACGATTGCAAAAAAGGAACATCGATGTCGTCGCCGCCTATGACGGCAAAGAAGCCCTGGCATGTCTGGCGCAGGATGACGGCATCGAAGTTGTTATCCTGGATATCAAGATGCCGGTCATGGACGGCATGACGGCCTTGAAGGAAATCAAAAGCAAACATCCGCTGGTGGAAGTCATCATGCTCACCGGCCATGCCACCGTGGAGACGGGCATCGAAGGTATGAAAATGGGCGCCTTCGATTACCTGATGAAGCCCTGCGATATGGAGCAGTTGGTCGCCAAGGTCGAAGAGGCAGCCGACCGCAAGCGACGCCAGGAGCAAAAAATCATGGAGGCCCGCGTACAGGCCATCACCCTGCGGCGGCCCTAATCAAACACCTTTCGAATCTGGGAGAACGGTCATGGCAAGCAAGCAAGACACCCGGTCAACACCCATCCGGCTGCTGTTGATCGACGATGAGATCGGCTATGTCAACGTCCTGTCCAACCGTTTGACAAAGCGGAATTTTCAGGTCGGAAAAGCGCACAGCGGGTCCGAGGCCTTTCAGGTCTTGCGGCAGAATGATTTTGATGTCGCCGTCCTGGATCTCAAAATGGAAGACATGGACGGCATTGAGATCCTGAAAATCTTGAAAAAGATGGCTCCGGAGCTGGTTGTCATCATGCTCACCGGCCACGGCTCGGCCGAAGCCGCCCATGAAGGCATCAAGCAGGGTGCCTATGATTACCTGACCAAGCCGTGTGAACTGGATGAGTTGATAAAAAAAATCCAGCATGCCTACGCTCGCCGATCATCACATCAGCGACCACCGGCAAAGTTGAGGGTATGAGGGTGGTCCCTAAAGGACACAGAGACCACCTCTTCTGCTGATCGCTGATTTTCAATTCGACAATAGGTGATCTTCCCGGGACTGCGGCAGCGCGGGGCGACGACAAATGTGCAGGGGAATTTCGATGACAACAGTTTTCAGATCGAGAAGTGCACAATTATTGATGGCACTTTTGCTGGGAGCCCTTATTTTGATGGTGCCCCGGCCCGAAGGAACCAAGTTCAAGATTTTAGGCGACCAGGAAAGAGGGTTCTATCAGACCATCAGCGACCGGTTCGCCATCGTAGTCGACGACCGCACGGATGGCGACGGTTACATCGTCGCGGCCAGAGCCGGCCAGGATTTGGCCGCAGCTGGTAAATCGCTTTCAAAAGAAGCCGCCGGCTACACGGCTGCTGATGTTGAGGTGGGTTATGTCGACGGGCTCTCTCCCAAAGCCAAAAGATTTTTAGCGGTTTTGGCGATTCTGATCTTTCTTTTCATGGTGGAGCCGATTCCCCTGGAAATCACAGCCATTTTGATCGGCCCCTTACTGGTGGCCATGCAGATTGTGGATGTCAAAACCGCCTGGGCGCCCTATATGCATCCGGTGGTCGTCTTCATCATGTGCTGCCTGATATTTGCCATCGCCTTGGACAAGGCCGGCATCACCCGCAGACTGGGACACTTCATTGTAGCCAAAGCCGGCACCAGCGTTACCAAATTCACTTTCATTATCAGTGTCGGTTTGGGGCTGGCATCTTCTTTCATGCACGACGCCGCGGCGGTTTCCATTGGTATCGTAACCATGTTGCCGCTGATGCGGACCGCCGGTATCGAACCGCATTCCCGCACGGCCAGGTTCATGTTGATCTCTCTGGCGTTCGCCTGTTCCTGCGGTGGTATGGGCACCCTGGTGGGTGGCGGGCGCACCATGGTTTCGGCTGCATTTCTAAAGGAGTTTACCGGCATTGAGATCACCTTCATGGACTGGATCAAATTCGCCATGCCCATGGCCATTGTCACCGCGCCGGCCGCGGTGGGAGTGGTCTATCTGGTTTTTCGTCCCGATCCCACCATTAAGCTGCCGAAACTCGATGAGGCCATCGGTCCCTGGTCATCCCAGGAAAAAATCACTCTGGTAATCATTGGAGCGGCCTTTCTACTGTGGCTGACCAAGGAGTTTCACGGCCTGCACTACTCGGTTTCCGGCATGATCGGGGTGGCAGCCCTGGTTGTCGCAGGCATCCTGAAATGGGATGATGTCCACGAGAACCTGGAGTGGGGAACGGCCCTGTTTATCTTCGGCGGCGGCATCTCCTTAGGCCTGGCCATGGGAAATTCCGGTGCGGCGGCCTATTTCGCCAACCTGTTCTTTCCATTCGTCAAAGGCGGAGGGTGGCTGCTGCTCTTCTGCGGGGTGGCGGTTTTCGGCGCTCTGGTGACCAATGCCATGGCCAACGTCGCGGCGGCGGCCCTGATCCTGCCGATCGTTATTCCCATGGCCCAACTGGAAGGCGTTGATCCGCGGGTTCTGGCCCTGTGCCTGGGTACCGCCACCTCCTTTGCCATGCTGCTGGTCATCGGCTGCCCGCCCAATGCCATTGCCTACAGCTTTAAATATTTCAAGTCCTCGGATATCACCCGTGTCGGGCTGGTGGCCACCCCGGTGCTGCTGATCCTGCTGATCCTGGTTGCGGCTGTCTGGTGGAAAATCCTGGGCCTTGTGTAAAACCGAAGTTAAACGAAGATGGAACCTGAACAGGTCAATAATATACGGCTGCTGCTGGTCGACGACGAAGCCGATTTCAGGTCGACGTTGACCAAACGCCTGCTGAAAAGGGGCATCACCGCCCACCAGGCTGGCAATGGAGAGGAGTGTCTGGGTTTGCTGGGCGATCACGATATGGATGTCGTGGTGTTGGATGTGAAAATGCCCGGAATGAGCGGTATTGAAACCCTTCACCGTATCAAGAATAAATATCCGGCCACTGAAGTGATCCTGTTGACCGGTCATGCCGCCACCCAGGACGGGGTCGAGGGTATCAAGACCGGCGCCTTTGATTATTTGACCAAACCGGTTGAATTCGATCATCTGCTGGGGAAAATCGTTCAGGCCTATGAAAAAATCCTGGGGGAAAAACAGAAGCAGGAGGCGGCGGCCTACAAAGCCCGCATCGAGCAGCAGATGATCGCCACGGAAAGGCTGGCGGCCCTGGGGACCCTGGCGGCCGGTGTGGCCCACGAGATTAACAACCCACTGGCAATAATCAACGATGCGGCCGGTTATCTCATCTCGCTGCTCCAGAAACCGGAGCTGGCAGACATGCCCCGCAAGGCGGTCTTCGAAAAAGTCCTTCATAAAATCGAAACCAGCGTTAAGCGGGCTCGCGCCATCACCCACCAGCTGCTGGGCGATGTGCGCAAAACCGAGTCGATTCTGGCCGAAGTTGATCTATGCGAGCTGGTCACAGAGGCCAGCCGGCTGATTCACAAAGAAATCGAAGACAGAGGAATTGAGCTGGTCGTTCAGACTGCTGATGGATTGAAACCGATTTGGACAGATCCCAACCAGATACGGCAGGTCCTTATCAACCTGCTGAGCAACGCCGCTCACGCCACTGACCGGGGAGGTCGGATTTGCGTCCAGATGAAACCGAAAGACAACGGAATTTCGATCGCTGTCAACGATACCGGCAGAGGGATCCCCAAGGAAAACCTGGCGAAAATATTTGAGCCTTTTTTCACCACCAAGTCACCGGATCAGGGAACTGGGCTTGGGTTGTTTGTAACGCGCCAAATCGTCGAAAAATTCGGCGGATCCGTCACGGTGGACAGCCGAATTGGGCGAGGCACCCAATTTACAGTTCAAATTCCCGATCGGGGACGACACGATCAACCATCTGCCGGCACACCGAAAGGAGAATGACCATGATCCAGGTACCCACCAACATATTGCTGGTCGACGATGAAAAGGATTTTGTGGAGATGCTTTCCATGCGTCTCGAAGAAGCGGGAGATATTGTCATTCCGGCCTATGACGGCCAGATGTGCCTGGATATACTTGCCGCCAAGTCAATCGATGTCATCATTCTCGACATCAAGATGCCCGGCATGGACGGGATCCAAACCTTGAGAAAAATCAAAATGGAGTATCCGCTGGTTGAGGTCATCCTGCTTACCGGGCACGGCACCACCGAAACCGCCATTGAAGGCATGAAACTGGGCGCCTACGATTACTTGCTGAAACCGGCTGATTTCGAAGAATTGACAACCATACTGGCCGGTGCCAAGAAAAAAAAAGCCGAGCAGGATGAGCGCATACGCAAGGCCGAAGCCCGGCAGTTGCTACGCCGGGGGGGTAACATTTAAACGGAGCAAGCGATGAAAGATAAAGCAATCGAGGATTTAATGGTTCCGCTGGAAGAATATGCGACGGTTCCCGAGGATGCGACCCTTGCGGATGCCATCGTGGCCCTGGAACACGCCCAACAAACCTTCGACTGCACCAAGTATCGTCATCGGGCGGTTTTGGTGCTCGACAAGTCCGATCGTCCGATCGGCAAAATCAGTCAGCTCGATGCCTTGAGGGCGCTGGAACCCAAGTACAAGGAAATCCAGGGCGACGATGCCAAGAGCACGTTTCGCCATTTCAGCCGCATGTTTTTGAAATCTATGATCGAGCATCACCGGCTTTTTGACGGCACCCTGGATGACCAAAGAAAAAAGGCCACCGGTATACGCGTCCGGGATTTTATGCACAAAGTTTCGGACAAGGAATGTATCGATGAAAATGCGACTTTAGACGAAGCCATTCATATCCTGGTAATGGGCCATCATCAATCCCTGCTAGTTACCCGCGATAGTGATATCGTCGGCATCCTGAGACTGACGGATGTTTTTTCAGCGGTGTTTCAATCATTCGCCGGTGAGGTGGACAATAGTTGAAGCCCGCGGCAAGCGTTCACTTTGAAGCCAGTGGAATGCGACCATCATCCGGATGGGATCACCCCGCAACGAGCGGGCTCGATATCCGCTGAAGTTAAATAATGCCCGTCTATAAAAATCCTTTATCACTGGCGGGCACCCCTGGTGTTTCCAATCCAGAAATGTGGATTTTTGCCCAATGTCAAGGAAATAAGCGCTTGTGCTGAGGCGTAATTTACTACGTCGCACAAGCAAGCGCGCAGATTGACGCCGAGATAGGGAAAAAAGACCATTTGTGAATGGAAACTATATATTGTCATCCCTCTGGATGCCGGGCCAATGAACCTAAACCAGCTTAAAATATTCTACACGGCCGCCAAAAAAGGAAATCTGAGCGTGGCGGCCCAAGAGCTTTACATTTCCCAGCCGGCCGTTACCAAGGGTATTCAGCGGCTACAGGAATTTTATGACATCAAGTTTATCGACCATATCGGGAAAAAACTGACACTGACCGATGCCGGTGAAGTCCTATATGAAATTGCCGAAAAGATATTTGAACTGGAAAGCCGTGCCGAAGAAAGTATCCGTGATTTTCAGCAGCGTAAAAGGGGACATATCCGGATTCTTTCAAGTGAAAGCTTTGGGGATTATTACCTCCCCCATATCATTATTCCATTTAGCAAAGCGTATCCGTTGGTTCGGATATCCATGAATATCCTGCCGACCGAACAGGTCGTCGAACATACCGCCACACTGAACAATGACCTGGGATTCATTTCTTATCCCGTCGAACACCCGAAACTGATACTAAAAGAAGTTCTGCAAGACCAACTGGTGATCATCACATGCCCGGATCATCCTCTGACGAGCAAAGAGATTTTGTCCCCTCGTGATCTTAGAAGCGAGCTTTTGATCATGCATGAAACAGGTTCGGCGCCGCGCAAGGCCATCGAAGAATATATTCGGAAAAATGACCTGCCAGTCAGCATTCATCTGGAGATTTCCAGCAATCATGCCATTAAACGTGCGGTCGAAGACGGACTCGGTATCGCCTTGATTTCAAGACGGGTGGCTATTGATGAAATTCGGGCCGGCCGCCTGGCGGCCATCCCCCTGTCCGACCCTGTTATGATCCGCAAATATTACATGGTCCACCACCGGGACAAATATCTTTCCGAGCCCTTGCAAAGCTTTATCAACGGGGTATTTGAGTGGGCCACCGATTACTTGCACGAACTTAAATGATCACCTTGCAAATTTGATTGCCGGATCGAGAAGAATTAGTTCATCTTCCCCTTTCATCCAGGACCTGCGGCCCAACTCGCATACCTGTCAAAGTCCGTTCGTCATTTCTCATGCGCCAGGAGAGTAATTTGCTCACATACTCCGACATCAGTTCGCTGTAGCTGGGGTCCTTGGCCAAATTGTGTCGCTCGGCTGGATCATTTTTAATGTCAAATAACATCAGTGGCACAGCTGTAAAGTGGAGATACTTGTAGTCGATATGTTCGGTAAAGGCATCGATTATACGGCCATTTTTCGGGCTCAAGCTATCACCAGGTAACCGAATGATCAGTGGGATATGAAAGCTTTGATCAAGATAGAGGTGTTGTTTCTCCTAATTTTCTATAGAAGAATAAGAGAAAAAAGTTGTTACATCACCTGAGCGATACATTTGATTGTAAAGATTGCATTTTAGATCCTTTTTCTATAAGAGAAATAGTATACACAGATTAAAGACCAATGGTTTTGAAATGGAACACCCGTGGGAGGCAGCCATGTACGGTAAATACAGTGAAGAACTAAAACAAGAACTCGAAGAAATCACCCAGTCAGGCTTGTACAAAACTGAAAGGTTGATTAAATCCGCCCAGCAGGCCCGCATAAATGTCGGAGAAAACCAGGTTCTGAATATGTGTGCCAACAATTACCTTGGTTTGGCAAACAATCGTGAAATCATTGAGGCCGTAAAAACGGGGCTGGACGAACGGGGCTTCGGCATGGCCTCGGTACGCTTTATCTGCGGCACCCAGGATATTCATACCAAATTGGAAAATAAAATCAGCAGCTATTTCGGTACCGATGACACCATACTTTACTCATCCTGCTTTGATGCCAACGCCGGTCTTTTTGAAACCTTGCTGGGTGAAAAGGACGCCATTATCTCGGATGCGCTAAACCATGCCTCTATTATCGATGGTATCCGCCTGTGTAAAGCAGCCCGCTTTCGATATACCCATGGAGACATGATATCTCTGGAAAATTGTCTCAATGAGGCGGCCGGGGCAAAAACCAGAATGATTGCTACCGACGGTGTTTTCAGTATGGACGGTGACTATGCAAAATTGGACTCAATCTGCGATCTGGCAGACGCCCATGACGCCATTGTCATGGTCGATGACAGCCACGCCACCGGATTTGTGGGACCCACCGGGCGTGGCACGCCGGAACTTTGCGGGATTGAGGATCGGGTTGATATTATCACGTCGACTTTGGGCAAAGCACTGGGAGGTGCTTCCGGCGGTTTTACGACCGGACGAAAAAATATTATCGAAATCCTGCGCCAGCGCTCCCGACCTTACCTTTTTTCCAATTCCCTGGCGCCGCCAATTGTTGCGGCCGCCCTGAAAACCATCGATTTGCTAAAGGAGTCAAAATCGGCCAAAGAAAAATTGGCGGCCAATACCGCTTTTTTCAGAGAGCAGATTGCCAAAGCCGGCTTTACCATCAAACCCGGCAGCCATCCGATTGTTCCCATCATGCTGGGAGATGCAAAACTGGCCCAGGAGATGGCGGCCCTGCTCCTCGAAGAGGGAGTTTATGCGGTCGGCTTCTTTTACCCGGTGGTCCCTAAAGGCCAGGCACGAATCCGGGTCCAGATCTCCGCCGCCCATTCCAGAGCTGACCTGGAATTCGCATTGGGTAAATTTATTAAAGTCGGTAAAAAATTAGCAGTAATAGAATAATGAATCGATTCGCTCTTTAGTTTTGTATTCAGACAGGATTCATAATGAAAATGAAGGCCTTAGTAAAATCAAAACCGGAGCCGGGTATCTGGCTGGAAGATGTCGCGAAACCGAAAATTGGAATCAACGATGTTCTGGTAAAAATTCACAAAACATCTATTTGCGGCACGGACGTGCACATATACAACTGGGATGCCTGGGCCCGCAAGACGATTCCGGTCCCCATGCCTGTGGGGCACGAGTTTGTCGGCACCGTGGCAGAAATTGGCGCCAACGTTGACGATTTCAAACCTGGAGACGTTGTTTCCGGCGAGGGTCATCTCGTCTGCGGCCGGTGCCGAAATTGTCTGGCAGGCCGCCGGCACCTGTGTATGAATACCAGCGGGGTGGGGGTCAACCGACCCGGTGCATTTGCCGAGTTTCTGAACATTCCGGTGACCAATGTGTGGTACTGCGACCCGGATATCCCCATGGATATACTCTCCTGTTTCGATCCCCTGGGAAACGCCACCCACACTGCCCTATCCTTTGATGTTCTTGGCGAAGATGTGTTGATAACCGGGGCCGGGCCGATTGGGTGTTTGGCCGTCGCCATCGCCAGACACGCCGGTGCGCGTCATGTGGTGATAAGCGATGTCAATTCCTATCGGCTGGGGCTGGCCAAGAGAATGGGGGCAACCCTGGCCATTGATGTACGCCACGAAAAAATAGAGGATGCTCAGAAACAATTGGGCATGAAGGAAGGATTTGATGTGGGCATGGAAATGTCCGGCAACCCCGATGCCCTTCGATCGATGCTTGCCAACATGTGCCATGGTGCCAAAATTGCCATGCTGGGTATCCTCCCGCCGGCTACCGCCATCGACTGGGACCTGGTTGTCTTCAACGGTTTGACGATCAAAGGAATCTACGGACGGGAGATGTACGAAACCTGGTATAAAATGACGGTAATGATTCAGACGGGCTTGGATATCACACCGGTCATCACCCATCGCTTCCACTACACCGAATATGAGAAAGCCTTTGAAATTATGCGCTCAGGCAAGTCCGGCAAAGTCATTTTAAACTGGGTGGAGGATGAGCACTAGGCCCGAAGTATTTTTCTGACAACATATTGTAAAGAAATCAAAGTTTCAGCAAATCACAAATACCATTGATTGAATATCGAATATTCAGTGGTCAATTCCGGCTCAGCCGGATCTTTAAGAGGGGAGATACATAAAGTGGCTCATAAACCGTTGGGCGCTGAATCATCAACCGATCCGCAGTGCCCAGTCAAGCAGCTCAGCAAGCTGGAAGTCGTCCAAGAGGCGTTAAGAGAAGTCGAAGAAAAATGCCAGGCGATTATCAACAATATTGAAGATGGCTATTATGAAGTCGATCTTGACGGGAATTTCACCTATTTCAATGATGCCATGGCCCTGATCACGGGTTTTTCCCGACAAGAACTAATCCGTATGAATAACCGCCAAATAATGGACCAATATCAAACCAGGCAGGTTTCCGAAATTTTTAAAAAAGTCTATCATACCGGCTTGGCAGCCAAGGCAATAGACTGGGAACTGATCCGCAAAGACGGCACAAGCTGCATTATAGAAGTCTCCGTATCCCTGAAAAAAAATAAAAACGCTCAACCCATTGGGTTTTTAGGAATCGCCCGGGATATTACCCAACGCAAAAAAATGGAACAGGCCCTTAAAGAGAGTGAACACAGATATCGTACCATCATTGAAAATATCGAAGACGGCTATTATGAAGTGGACCTGGCCGGAAACTACATATTTTTTAACAGCTCTATGGCCCGTATTACGGGCTACACCCATGAAGAGATGATGGGTATGAATTACCGTGAGTATATGGATGACTATAATGCCAAACAGGTATTTGAAGTCTTTAACAAGACCTATCAAACAGGGCTGTCAACCAAGGCGCTCAATTGGAAGTTGATTGCAAAAAATGGCACCACGCGGTTTATCGAAGTATCCGTAACCTTGAAAAGAGATCTGAATTCCCAACCGATCGGTTTTATGGGAATTGCCCGTGACGTCACCGATCGCAGGCATTATGTGGAAACCCTGGAAGCCAGAGAGAAAGAGCTTCAAACAAAAACTCGAAATCTCGAAGAAGTCAACACAGCCCTGAAAGTCTTGCTGGAAAGAAGAGATACAGACAAGGCTGCACTGGAAGACACGGTTATCGGAAATATTAATGACCTCGTTATCCCCTATCTGGAAAAGGTCAAAGCAAGAACATCCGATAAGAAATCTCAAGACTGCCTGTCGGCTTTGGAAAATAGCCTGGAAACGATCACGTCTTCTTTTTTTCGCAGGCTGACCACAAAATATGCCAATCTTACCGCAACCGAAATTGAAGTGGCAAACCTGGTAAAAAACGGAAAAGGCATCAAAGAAATTGCGGATTTACTCAGCATCTCCGGCAAGACCGTTGAAAATCATAGAATGAGCATTCGTAAAAAAATGGGAATTGCCAACACCAAGACCAGCCTCCGAAGTCATCTTTTATCCTTAGCATAGCCCTACCCCATCAGCAGTCCGGATTACCTACAAATCACCTGAAATACCCAATTGGTAACTGTTCACAGATTCAACGTTCCAGGATTCAGAGGTTGTTTGAATTCAACTGGTTTTAAGAAATCAGAGTTGCTTATGGATTTCAACCCACGGTCTAGATCTAATCTTTGAAACCGCTGAGTATTTTAAGCTCTGAACCCAGAACCTTTGAACCCCTAAACAGCCTAACGCAGTTGCCTTTCGAAATTCTTCATATTATTGAAAAACCACCTAAACCACCTATAATTTATAGGTGGTATTTACGCGATTTTAGGGGGTTGACCCGCGTTTAATTCCGTACTTTACTTTAACCTAGCGGGAAACATAATCAGCATAATTATCTGCATATGCCAAAGGAGGAAAAATGAAGCAATTTTTAAAATTGAAAGATCTGAAGACCTTGCTCATAGACGATAATGTCATCATTCGCGACACGATGCAGATGTTTTTTTCCCAAAAAAAATGTTTTTTAAAGACTTGTGAAACCGCGGAAGAGGGCCTGCAGGCTCTTGAGGAGGAACCATACGATATTCTCATCTGTGACTTCCAACTCCCCGGCATCGATGGCGTGGAATTTTTCAGACGGGCAGCGGCTTTTCACACCGACCCCATAAAAATACTCATCTCCGGCTACGTGAATGAATCTGCCATTTCCGAAGCTTTCGATATCGGCGTACACGCATTCATCAGAAAACCCTTTTCCTTGATGGCATTTTTTGAGCAACTCGTGCCGCATGTCGACCAGCGCTATGACCGGGACGCTCATTGCCGCGATACGACTGAAGGAAAACCCAAGAATCCCGACCAGCCCCATCCTGCGGGAAACGAAATCAGAGGATACAGTCAAGGTCTAGTAGCTGCCTAAGATTCGTAATCACGGGCACTGCGGTTTCCACCTCCGGCCAGTTTCGTCGCACGCTGTGATGCTTTATCCAGACGGGGTGCAGACCAAAGTCCCGTGCACCACCAATATCGATACGATAGTCATCCCCGATATAGATCGCCTCTTCGGCAATAATATCGAGGTCTTGCAGACACCGCCGAAATGGCTCCGGATCCGGCTTGGGCGGGATACCGCCCTCTCCCGCGACAACGATGACCTCAAAAAATCTTTCCAATTCGGGAAAAAGACTGATTCGATGGGTTCCCTCCGTTTCCTGCCCCTGGGTGTTGGTGATTAACGCCACTTTGTAATGGGCATTGAGATTTTCGAGCACTTCTTCAGCCTCGGGAAACAGGGTGGTGTAATTCTTTACCGTTTCCCAGTATTCGGTCTCCCAGCTTTCAAGCTGACCTGCTTCCGGTGCCAGGCAATAATAATATAAAACCTCACGCCACAGTGAATACCTGGAAAAATCCGATCGCCCGTGAAACTCCTTGCGAAACCGCCGGTATATTCTCATAAAGTCTTCCCGGATCGTCAGTCCGAGAATTTTGAACAGTTTATTCTGGGCCTGCTTCTCGGCGGTCCGGAAACCGTCGGCCGAATTTACCAGGGTCTGACCGAAATCGAAAATGACTGCCTTGATCATGGTGTTGGCTTTTAGGAGTTTTGTGTTGGGTTGTTTGGTGTCGGGTTGAAAATTACTCGACATTGGATGCTTGATCCTCGATACTCGATGCAAAAACAATGGCACCTGACTAAGTTCATTGGCTTGCTTGAGTGCCGCCAAAATCTGAATGATGGCTTTACCAGGCACAGAAAACGACTGAGCGGAGCGATTCCATCATTCGACATTCGTCATTTGTTATTCGTCATTCGATCCACCTTCCGCATGATGCTTTCCACATTGTTAACTGAATCATAGGCTATCTGCTGCAAAAATCCGGCGCGGTCTTCGGCCAAATCCAACCGTATTTTACCTTCAATCCGGAGGGTTGCCGGCAGGCCTTCAGGGCTGGTCTCCAAAAATACGGCGTAGAACACACAGGCTGTGAGATACGCGCCAATGGGATTGGCGTGGCGATCGTCTATGTGATAAAGATTGATTTTGTCATCCATCGCCTGGACCTTTTCCCATACCAGGCCCACCGGCGCCAGAACGGCATTGAGTTCGGCAGCGATCGTTGCGTAGGCATCCGCCAGTATCCCCTGGGTATCGGGACGGGATTTATTCGCCCAGGTCATATAAAATACGGTTTGGGCGCCTTGACGTCTAATCTCCCCATCCAACCAGCGCGCATGGGTTCGAAAGGATTCCGGATCCTCCAAGGGACCGCCGCTGCGGTCCTGAAGGACAACATAATCCCAGTGCCTGCTCCTGATTTTCTCCCGGGTCGGCCCATTGTTCCAGTGCCACTGCAAAGCGGCCCCTTCCCCGGTAACCTGATCGACATTCAGGCCAATGCCCCTGCCGGCGCCTTCTGCCAGTTGCACGAGCATCTGGGGCATGTAATGCAAATATGTATGACTGTTTCCGACAAACAGGACGTTTAATGCCATCAATTCGCTCTGTATCATTTCGAATATTTTGCAAACCAGTTTTCTGAATGCATTTATAGGAAATGACGTGTAATTACCAGTTTAAAATTGTCTGGGGCTGATGAACTGAACTAAAGAATTCACCGTAAATGCCGAAACTCTTTACAAATTGATGTTTTTAGATCTACTAAATTTGGAGGAAAGCATGAGCAAATGTCCAAAATGCAGTTTCAAAGCGAATTCGTCATTCAAAGAGTGCCCACGGTGCGGGGTGATCGTCAGCAAATTTTTGAGCAAGGCCAGCGGTGACAGGCAAGCTGACAGCC
>JASFSK010000013.1:0-19364 GCA_050114455.1 Desulfobacterales bacterium
ATCAATAAATCCTGGGAGTTGATGCAAAATTTCGAAGAGGATGGAACGGTAACCTATACTTTGAAAAAAAACATTATCGGGGTTGGCTGCAGCAATCGAATCTCGGTGAAGATGCAATTCGACAGCGGGAAAAATCTGAAATCCAGACAGATCAAAAATGGTGAATTTATAGAGGACCCATCCGACTGAATTTTTGACAGGTTTGGGAATTTATAATATGGTTCGGGATAATTTTAGGAATTGAAAGGACAGCAACTCTGGTTTTGGACTGTTCAAATTTAGGTTTAAATTAAAATATGCATGAAATCCGTTTTCATGGACGTGGTGGACAGGGAACGGTGGTGGCCTCCGTATTGCTTGCCAAAGCTTTTTTCAGCGCCGGCTATTATGTTCAGACTTTTCCTGTATTTGGCGTGGAAAGACGCGGCGCTCCCGTGGAAGCCTTTTTGCGGTTGGATAGGCATAAAATCATCATCCGCAGTAACGTCTACACCCCGGACCACATATTGGTTCAGGATATTAAACTTCTGGAATCATTCAAGATCACTGCGGGCCTCAAACCAGGCGGCTGGGTTTTGTTAAACACCTCACGCAAGCCAGATAACTTGGATATTTTCTCAGGGTATCGACTGGCCTGCGTGGATGCCACCGGCATTGCCATCCATAACCATTTAGGCACCCACACCCACCCAATCATCAATACAGCAATGATCGGCGCTTTCACCCGCATGTTGGAAATGCCCCCCTTGAAAATGGTATATGATGCCATAAGAGAAGATATCGCGATAGCGCCGGAACAAAATATTATGGCGGCCAAACAAGCCCACGATCAGGCACAATTGATAGGAATGATAAAATAAATTCTAGAAACCGAAATGAAGACTTCATCTTATCAAAAAATACCCCTGTTCATACCGCACTCCAGCGTTTCTACCCAGGTGAATAAGACCGGATCCTGGCGATTCTTTCTCCCAAAGTTTGATGAAAAAACCGCTCCGTGCAGTGCTGCCTGCCCACTCGGCCAGGATATCGCGCGTATCGAAATGCTGGCTTCATGGGGCATGTTGAAAGATGCCTGGCATGTGATTTTAAGAGAAAATCCGTTCCCGGGGATATGCGGTCGGGTATGCTTTCACCCCTGCGAAAAGAGCTGCAACCGTGCCAACCTTGACAAACCCGTTGCAATTCATCACCTGGAGAGATTTTTGGGTGACACTGCCATCTCAAACAATAAAAAAGCGGTGCGTCACATCAAACCGGATAACGGCAAAAAGGTGGCGATTGCCGGCGCTGGTCCATCAGGTCTGTCCGCAGCCTATTTTCTGAGTTTGCTGGGTTATAGATGTGAGGTATTTGAAGCCCGCTCCGAACCTGGCGGATTGCTGCGCTGGGGAATACCGGCATACCGCCTGCCCCGTGATATTCTCAGCGCTGAGATTAACCGGGTCAGGGACTTAGGGGTCGTTATTCACTGTGATAAACCGGTAAATGAGAAAATGATGACAAACATCCGGCGTGATTATGACGCTGTTTTTATAGGCTGTGGATACGAGCAGTCCGTCACACTTAAAATCCAGGGCGGCGACTTTATGCAGGATGGATTGGGTTTTCTTCGCAATTTTGACCCTCAAAAGAAATCATCTTTTGATGGAATCACAGCGATTGTCGGTGGCGGCAACACCGCCATCGATATCGCCCGCTCACTCGTCCGTCGGGGAGCCAAACCGCTGGTTCTATATCGCCGTCGTCTGGAAGATATGCCGGCCTTTGAACCGGAGATTGCAATGGCAATCAAGGAGGGGGTGCAAATTAGGGAATTGGTGGCACCTATCCGCATTCAGCAGACTTCCTGCAGCAAGTCTTCAGCCGGGTCCGATTACAGCCTTACCTTGCAAAAAATGAAACCCAGCCAGAAGAAAATCGGCGGCCAGACGATCGTCATCCCGGATGGTGAGAAATTTGAAAAAATAAATGTTCAGCGAGCTTTCACTGCCATCGGCGCCCGGGCCGAATCCATCTGGGATTTTCGAAGTACAAAAGGGCCAAATACCCTTGAACTAAGCCACTGTCGGCTGATCGAACAAGAAACACCCATTATTTTTGGCGGGGATTTGGCGACACCGACCAAAAGTGTGGCCGATGCCATCGCATCCGGTAAACAGGTGGCCATGCTTTTGGACACGTATTTTGAAAAAGGATTCAACGCAGTTAAAGATCGTCTTTCCACTTGCCGGGTCGGTGCTGGCCCCGCTCTCTCCCTGGCAGCCTACCTGGATGAGAATCACCAACAACGCAATGCTCATATTGTCGGTTACAATGAAATTGTGAGCGATTACTTCCAGTCAGCCCCCAGGAACATCCCCGCGGCCTTGGATGTTCATACGAGCATCCGTACCTTTAAGGAAGTCAGGGCCGCCTATGGTAATGATACCGCTAAAAAAGAGGCTGCGCGCTGCTTTAACTGCGGCATCTGCAATGCTTGTGATTATTGTCGACTTTACTGCCCCGAGATGGCGATATTTGTAGAAAATACCAAACGGAAAATCAATTTGGATTATTGCAAAGGATGCGGGGTGTGCGCTAAGGAATGTCCCAGAAATGCCATGGCGCTGAAAGAGGAGATAAAATGAAAAAGGTATTAGAAGGAAGTTATGCGCTTTCGGAAGCCGCCCGCCTGGCGAGAGTCCAGGTAATCGCTGCCTATCCAATTACGCCCCAAACCCATATCGTGGAGGCGTTGTCCCAATATTGTTCGGATGGAACTTTAGACGCACGGTTCATCAATGTAGAAAGCGAGCACTCAGCCATGGCAGCCGTAATCGGTGCTGCCAGTGGCGGTGTCCGTGCCTTTACGGCATCTTCCTCACACGGACTGGCCTACATGCATGAGCTGCTTCACTGGGCGTCAGCCGCCAGACTGCCGATTGTCATGGCGGAGGTCAACCGGGCCCTTGGTCCGGGATGGAACATTTGGACGGATCAAACCGACAGCCTGGCCCAGCGAGACACCGGCTGGATCCAACTTTACTGTGAGGATGGACAGGAAGTTTTCGACACCACCCTGCAAGCCTTTCGTCTCGCCGAATCTCTCAATCTACCGGTCATGGTAATCATGGATGCATTTTATGTTTCCCACACGTTTGAGCCAATTGATATTCCGGATCAACAACTGGTTGACCGTTTCTTGCCGCCCCCTTCCCCCCGTTTCAGGATGGACACCGCCGATCCCCGTGCCTTCAATCAGCTGGTTACTCCCGCCGCTTACATGGAGATGCGCTACAACACGCAGCTCGCAATGGAGAAAGCCCCCACTTGTTTGACCGAAATAGAAGAACAGTTCGCAGGTGTTTTTAACAGGACTCATGGTTTGGTTGAAGCTATCCAATGCCGGGATGCCGACATCATCATGGTCACCACCGGGTCGGTGACAGGCACCTGCCGGCAGGTGCTGACAGACCTTAGAGATCGCGGTGAAAAAGTCGGCTTATTTAAAATTAAGTTGTTCCGACCGTTTCCGGCAGATCTCATCTGTCGGTACCTGGGAACAGCAAAAAAAATCGCTGTGATTGACAGAAATATATCATTCGGCGCCAGTGGGATTTTTGCCCAGGAGATCCGGGCAGCCTTGTGCAGACTTGAAACGCATCCCATGGTTTTTGGATATGTTGCCGGTTTGGGCGGCCGGGATATAACACCACAAACCCTGATAGAAATTTATGAAAAAACTAAAGAAAACCCAACTGCCGACCAGGATATTGTCTGGATCGGGCTGAATCGGGAAACAATTGAATCATGGTCAAATTAAATCAAAGCGTGAACAGTCGCTATGCCGGCAAGTTAAAGTCCAACGATCTGATGAACCCCGGCCACCTCGGTTGCCCCGGGTGTGGTGCAACCATTGCCATGAAATTTGCCCTCCAAGCTCTGGGTGAGAAAACGATGGTGGTTATCCCAGCCTGCTGCTGGGGGGTTATTGCCGGGCCCTATCCTCAAAGTGCTCTGAAAGTCCCCGTGTTACACACGGCATTTGCCACTGCCGGAGCGGCTGCCAGTGGCCTGCGGGCCGCACTTGACATGCGCGGCGACACGGAAACGACAGTTCTTTCCTGGGCAGGCGACGGCGGTACCTTTGATATCGGATTTCAATCCCTAAGCGGAGCTGTCGAGCGCAATGAAGATTGTATCTTTGTCTGCTATGACAATGAAGGCTATATGAATACCGGCGTTCAGCGGTCCTCTGCGACGCCCTACGGTTCTCGCACCACCACCACGCCCGCTGACCAATGGAAAAAAACAGGCAAAAAAAACATAGTGGAAGCCTTGGCCGCCCACCGCATCCCCTATGCCGCCACCGCCAGCATCGGCTTCCCAGAAGACATGATCCGTAAGTTTGAAACAGCCGGGAACTTGCGCGGCGGCTCCAGGTTTATCCACGTCCTTGCGACCTGCCCCTCAGGTTGGCGAGTCGGGTCTGAAATGTCAGTCAAAATCGCCCGGCTGGCGGTTCAGACCAATGCGTTTCCCTTATACGAAGTAGTCAATGGTGTCGATTATACTCTGAATTCCAAAGGTGACCGTAAGGTGCAGGAATATCTGGCCCAACAGGGCAGGTTTAAACATTTGACGGAATCGGACATCGATCATATTCAGAAATTGATTGACGCTGAATGGAACCTGTTGTTAAGAAGAGCCGGCCGGCTAGCTTCTTGAAAAAATTCCACGGCACTTAAGCACCCAGGCTCATCACCACGGATCATCATACCAAGCCTCTGGAAATTTCATCATTGAAATAAAATATTTCTGTGTTAGAATTAAAAGCACCTGACCACTAAAAAATACAGATTAATCCTGATTGCGAACCCAATCCGTTTCATACGGTGCAGAATTTTAGTATTAAATGAATGGACTCTATGGAGTCCTTTTTTTACCTCAATTTGAAAGGATTCATCATCATGAAATTCCCAAACACCCAGAGACGCTGCCAGCTGGCGGCTGTTCTTGCCTTGATCCTGGCTTTTGTCCCGGCCATAGCCCAGGAAACCCAGTCTACCAATAAAAATGCAGCCATGGTCAATGGCGTCGCCATTTCCATGGAACAGTACAATAAGGAATTGAACATTCAGCTTGACCGGGTTACCCGCCAAGGACAGCAGGTGTCCGACGAGCAAATGGCAAAATTGAAAAATAATATCCTGGATAACCTTATCGAACGTGAAATTCTGTACCAACAGAGCCAAAAGGACGGGATACAAATCACCGACCAGAAGGTTGACGATCAGCTGGCATCCATCAAGAAGCGATTTCCCAATGAGACCGAATTTAAGAATGCCTTGGACAAGATGAATCTCACCGAGGATGAGGTTAAATCTCAGATCAAACGCGGCCTTTCCATCCGGGAGCTAATTGATCAGAAAATCACAAGCAAGGTTGTGATAACCGACGAGGAAAGCAAAGCTTACTATGACGAGAACCCACAAATGTTCAAGCAGCCCGCACAGATAAAGGCCAGCCACATCTTGATCAAAGTCGATGCCAAGGCCGATGAAACCAAAAAAGCTGAAGCTCGAAAAAAAATCGAAGAAGTCCAACAAAAACTGAAAGACGGGGGGGATTTTGCAACATTGGCCAAAGAATACTCCGAAGGGCCCAGCAATGCCAAAGGTGGTGATCTGGGATATTTTAGACGCGGTCAAATGGTCAAGCCGTTTGAAGATGCAGCTATGGCACTGAAGCCTAATGAGGTCAGTGACATTGTTGAAACCCGCTTCGGTTACCACTTGATAAAAGTATATGACAGCAAGACCGAAGAAACCCTGGCTTATGCAGATGTCAAGGATAAAATCGCCCAGCGCATGAAACAAGAAAAAGTTGAAAAAGAAGCAGTACAGTATGTGGATCAGCTTAAAAAGGATGCGAAATTAGAAAAATTCATCTAGCCATAAATCGTCGTGCCTACAGACAAGCATCAGCTCGCTCCGATCCCTACCGTCGGAACGGTCGTCATTTCCAGCTATATTGCAGCTCAACTGCTGTCCGATATTGCCAGTCTGAAAATAGCGATGATTGCCGGCTTCAGTATAGATGCCGGCACTTTCATCTATCCTCTCACTTTCACAATTCGTGATCTGATTCACAAGCGTCTGGGGAAATCTACCGCGCGAACAGTGATCCTTCTTGCGGCGACCATGAATCTTTTCATGGCCCTGTTCTTTCATTTCACAGTCTGGCTTCCCCAGGATCCGTCCTGGGGTTTGGGAAGCCAATTTTCTGCTATTCTGGGACCGGTTTGGCGGATTGTTATCGCCAGCATCGTCGCTGAAATTATCAGTGAACTCCTCGATACCGAAATTTATCATTTTTGGGAAAGTCGCATTACCAAGCGATATCAGTGGCTGCGTGTTCTTTCCAGCAATGCTGTCAGCATCCCGGTTGACAGTTTCATTTTTTGTTGGATCGCTTTCGGATTTGTACTGCCCCATAGCGTGGTTTGGTCGATTTTCTATGCTAATGTAGTGGTGAAAATGGCGGTAACGATCTTCAGCCTGCCGGCCATATATTTGGTAAAAGAAAGGCGTTCGATACCGCACGGTTCATTCTGAGGCCTCATCCAAATACTTTGCGATTGTTCAATTGTATGTTATAGGGGTGGGATCGCTATCATCCGTATTCAAATTTTCGTTAAAACCCTTCACAGAGGAGGTTTCAGATGTCACCGAAAGTTACCTGGTACAGTCATGCTAGTTTTTTAATTGAAACCCAAAAGGCCAGATTACTGGTAGACCCGTTCATGACCGGCAATCCTCTTTGTCCGGTTGACGCCAATGAGGTTCAAACCGATTATATTTTAATATCCCATGGCCACGCAGATCATGTCGGCGACAGCGTCGCGATTGCAAAACGAACCGGATCCATGGTGATTTCAAACTATGAAATACAAAACTGGATAGCGGCCCAGGGGGTAGAAAACGTTCACCCCCAGCATATCGGGGGCGGATTTAACTACCCCTGGGGGCGAGTCAAATTGACCATGGCACAGCATGGATCGGCCCTACCGGACGGTTCTTACGGAGGAAATCCTTGCGGTTTTCTGTTTTATATCGATGGCAAGAAGATTTATCACGCCTGCGACACCGGACTATTTTATGACATGAAGCTCATAGGGGAAGAAGGCATCGATCTGGCCATACTGCCCATCGGAGACAATTTTACGATGGGGCCGGAAGACGCTTTGCGTGCTGTCAAGCTGATCGAACCGCGGCAGGTGGTTCCCATCCATTATGACACTTTTGAAGTGATCAGGCAGGACCCAGAAATCTGGGCCGCGCAGGTTGAGAAGGAGACTGCAGCCAAAGTGACGGTGATGTCACCCGGCGACAGCCTGGAGCTTTGAAATCTACGCTATTTATATTCCTTGACCTAAGGAATACCGTTATATCCCTCAGCCGGACGGCTTGCAGGAGGGAGCGGCAAAGCCACCCGATCCCGTGGCCATACCTGCGGGTCTGAAACAGCCTGCTGACATGAGCTTTTCCACATCGGCGCATTGGCATTCGGGGCATTTCGGGGCTGGATCACTCGTCGACAGGGTAAGTTCTTCAAAACAGTGACAGCAGGCTTTGCATTGGTATTCATAAATCGGCATTCAAAACTCCTTTGTGGTCAATTATCACCTATTTTCCGCATTAGTCGTCTGAATTGATGAGTCTCTTTGTATCGGGAGGGCAGCATTGCACGGGTTCGTCACGCTGCCGTCTCGTGCGCTCCTGCCGATATGATATCCGTGGACTCTCTGTGAACATCCAAATAATAACGTCTATCCAGTCCAAGTCAAGTGGTCTTGGACTACTGGCAGAACCGGCAAGCCTATGCCGCTTTAATCTTTGGAATACACTCACCTGAAATGAACAAGCAGTCAATACAATATGATTATCATTACAGATGCCCACGTTAGTGCGGCCAATGGAAATCAATCGTTTTTTTTTAAGATGCTTGAATCCTTCGAGAAAAATCGGCATGATTTAATCTTTCTGGGGGATATTTTTGATCTTTGGATAGCATTTCCAGGCTATGAAGAACAAATTCATCGGGATTTTATCGCCTGGTGTCGAAGACAAAAAAACCACCGCACCATCGGCTATGTGGAAGGCAACCATGAATATTACCTTGCCGATGAAAGAGGATCTGACTTTACATGGTGTTCTGAAAATACCTGGCAGGAGACAGATGCAGGCCTTTTTTTTACCCACGGCGATCAAGTCAATCGAAAGGATAAAAAGTATCTGGCTTTCAGGAAACTCGCCAAAAATAAACTATCAAAGTTTATCATTCGCTGGTTGCCCTTCGGCCCCAAAATGGCAATATCAATCAAGCGGGGATTAAAAAAAACGAATGCCCAGTTCCGTTTGCGGCTACCTGAAGCCCAGATTGAAGAATTTGCTATGGCCAGATTTGACAATGATATTCATACAATTTTCATGGGTCACTTCCATCGGGATTATCATTACCAAAACCCAGAGGGCAAAAACCTGCATGTACTGCCCGATTGGTTCAGCACTCAAAAGATTACTATTTTTCAACAGGACTCTAAAGAGGTATTGCCAATTCATTGGAAAAATGTGGGTGTTTAGGCTTAAAGTTTGTTTCTACGACGTGTTTTATAGAAGTCAAGACTTCTGCAAAGGACAAATGCCACGGATTGAATATCGAATTTTAGGCATCCGATTGTCTCGTCATGGTACGCCAAATATAAGAAAAAGCTCCCAGGCGATGACGACCATAAAAACGAATATGACACAGGGAAAAAGGGAATGGGTATAAATTTTTATTCTGGTGAGAAAAACATTTTTGAATATCAGAAGAATCAACACGCCGACACTCGTCAATAAATATTTGGCAATGATAAAGGTTGGTGTACCAAGCTCAAGAAAATATGCCATCACTGGGTTAAGCTCCGTAGCACCCCGTTGAATTACAATAAGAGTCAATACGGCGTCCAGTATACTGAGTACCAGGATGGTGGTGATGGCGAAAAATAGTTTCGGGTTATATCGATCGTAAATAACCGCTTTAGACCGGTCCTCGTTTCGTCGAGATTGCTCCCTGCGACCATCGAACAACAGGTACTTCAATCGTGACCTATTGTTTGTCCGACGATCAACTCCACGGCGTTTTTCATAAGAAGAAGACACGTCGAGGCCGGGGCTTATAATGTCATTGCGATTATTTACTTTTTCCATTTAACTTGAATAGGATTGTTATAATCATTAATTTCGTTGGAGCTGAAAATCTCCCAAAGACTCAAGGATCAGAGGCTGCTCGGAGACAGCCCAAACAAGAAATTAGAATTTATATCGGTAAAAACAATAGGATACTTTAGCCTAAAAGGGAAGTTGCCTAACCAGACAGGGATGAACGTTGACAATTATCGCCGCTTTCGATAGGCAGTGAGATACAGTGATTAAGAATTTAACTTCGAAACGTCTCCCAGCCCAGTCGGTTCAGGAATTTGTGAATGGGCATTTTCACCGGAATAAAATATAACCTACGAGGATTGACTCTGGGGCTTAAAACTCCAAAACTGCTCATACTGGGGATCATCCGATTTGTGGTTGTGGTCATTTTCACGATTCTATCAGCCAGCTTAATTTTGGCTTACCATCAAGAAATATTGACCCTAATGTGGAACAAACCCGAAAGTCAATGGTTTATATGGTTGTGGTATTTGCTCTCATGGTTGTTGTCTGCAATCTTAGTCGGTTTTGCAATTGTCTTATCGTACCTGGTTTCCCAAATTTTTTTCAGTGTTTTCATCATGGATCTGATGTCCAGAATCACCGAAAGGACGATGACGGGGAGTATCCGTGAACCAAACAAAATGCCTTGGTGGCAACAGTTTTTGTTTTTAATCAAACAGGAAATACCCCGCACAACCGTCCCCGTCCTGTTAACTATATTACTGATTGGTCTCGGCTGGCTCACTCCGTTAGGCCCACTGGTAACGGTTTTATCCTCGGCGCTAACTGTCATTTTTTTGGCTTGGGATAATACGGATTTGATTCCCGCAAGGCGTATGGCACCCTTTGGGGAACGCTTCCGCCTTTTAATGGAAACCCTTCCCTTTCACCTGGGTTTCGGCCTTCTTTTTTTAATACCATTGTTTAACATTTTGTTTCTTTCGTTTGCCCCTGTCGGTGCAACTCTCTATTATATCGAAAAATACCGATCATAGAAGAAAATAATATGAATATTAAAGGGTTCCACAAACTCACGGATTTAAAATGGCTGAACCTGTTTGAAGTTGATTATATCGACAAAAACGGTCGTAACAGACACTGGCAGGTGGTCTCCCGATCAAAAGAGCCCAAATGCATCACCAAATGCTATGCAGCATCGGATGCTGTCGTGATTATTCCCTTTCACACATCCGAAAACAAACTTGTTATCACCAGAGAGTATAGAATCGCCTTGGCGGATTTTGAATATGGATTTCCAGCGGGCCTGGTAGATGCGGGGGAAACCATTGAACAAACCTCCCGGCGCGAACTTAAAGAAGAAACAGGCTTGAACGTCACCCGGATTACCAAAGTCAGCCCATCGATATATTCTTCTGCCGGCATGAGTGATGAATCCGTGACGATGGTGTACGTTGAATGCAACGGCAGTCCCTCCAACACCCGCAACACCGGGTCTGAATTCATCGAAGTAGAGTTCGTCTCCCCAACCCAGGCATCTCGCCTGTGTGAGAATTCAGCACTCAAATTCGACGCCAAAGCCTGGCTGGTGCTGGCCGAATTTGCTAAATACGGCGCCCTTTGAATTGGCATCCCACTAAATCGGCTCACAGTTGCTTAACGTTGACTTACAGATTCTTATTCTTAATATATAAGCCTCATCTAACGAAAATTGGCACGTACAAAGGGAAAGACAGGATAAATGGTCAAAGAGGACTATTACCAAGTTTTAGGCCTGGACAAAAACGCAACGGCAAAGCAGATCAAAGAGGCCTACCGGCAGTTGGCATTTAAATTCCATCCCGATCGCAACAAAGAAAATTCCGGCGCCGTCGAAGCAATGAAAAAGGTCAACGAAGCTTATGCCGTTCTTTCAAACCCGGCAAAAAAAAACGAATACGACAGCCTGAAAAATCAATTCGGATCTTCAGCTTATACGCATTTCAGGAATAATTATTCCGAACAGGATATTTTCAGTGGTTCGGATATCAATCACATTTTTGAAGAAATGGCCAGAAATTTCGGTTTCAGAGGGTCTAATGAAATATTCAAAGAATTTTACGGCCGTGGATACCGCCAGTTCGAATTTAAAAAGCCTGGATTTTCTGCCAAAGGAATTTTTTTCAGCAGACCCGCCTCGGGTTCTGGCTATCGACAGCAGACAAATATACCGTTTGGCAGAAATTGCGGGAGACTTTCCCGTTTTTTACTTCACAGAATCAGCGGCCTGCAATTGCCCGAAGATGGAATCGATATTCATGATCACTTATATCTGAATCCTCAGCAGGCTTTGAATGGAGGACCTTATGCATACTACCTGCGCCATAAATCCAAAAAACTGGTGGTCAAAATCCCCCCAGGCATCCGAGATGGTCAGCAGATCAGGTTGACGGCAATGGGTCAGGACGGCAAAGGCGGCGGCAAACCCGGTAACCTGCTTTTAAAGGTCCACATCCGTAAGCCACTGCTCAAATCCATTAAAAATTTTTTTTCTAAGTGGAAATTTAAATAATGAAAACGATGGTATGCCATGGGGACAGCCTCACAGAGGGGGCCGATCTGGATAAAAGTTATACCTGGCCACAGCTGGTCGAAAACAGAGTCAGGGTAACGGTTTTAAACAAAGGTATCGGGGGAGATACGAGCGGCGGCCTGCTGGCCCGTTTTCAACAGGATGTGGTACAAAACAAGCCGGATTTAGTGGTGATATTGGGTGGAACCAACGATTTATGGTGGGACCTGGATATCAATTTGATTCTTGCCAATATCTTTGCTATGGCCTGCCAAGCCCAGCATCGGGATATTGCCCCGGTTGTAGGACTGCCCTTGCCCCTGTTTATGGAAAACATCCGAAATCAAAATATGATGGCGCCCATCGCCGGATGGGATCGATATATCAACAAGTTGTCCGAACTGGTCAACGCACTGGCGGTGGCAGCGAAGGAGAGTGAGATTGCCTGCCTTGATTTTTACCATCTCTTTTTGGACACCAATCAGAAGGTCCGGGGAGATTTTTTTTTAGAAGACGGCCTGCACCCCAATAAACAAGGGCACCGATTGATGGCTGAGAAAATGTCGGAATTATTGCAAAACTTATTTTGTTTTTCCTAATATAACCAAGCACTTTGACAAGCTTTTGGTGACATTAGATGAAAACTAAAATCGCACTGTTCTTGGGCGCGCCTCTTATGTTCGAGTCCGAGAGAGCCTAAATCCACCAGTCACAATCATGCATACCGGCATACGCCACAATTGCTTTTATTTTAACGGAATCTCGCCTTTTAACGCCTTTTTTAAACCTTCAAGAGTACCCCTCCAGGAGGTAGCGTCACCAGCCATGAGGCCAATGACAATATCTTTTTCAACGCTGACTTCCAGGATGATATCTTCATCGCCGATCTTGAAGACAGCCTCTGCCCAACGTTCTGCCGGAAGACCAGTGGATTCACAATCATAGTCCGTTCGGATCTCTCCGGTCATTCTAATCTTTCCCATTGATAGCTCCTTATACCGGTTAGATCAATTTATGAAGTGTTTGCAGCAGGTCATCATATTCGCTGCCGGAAAAGCAATACTGCATCTCCAAGAACCGTTTGCGCATGGAGCTGACCTCCTGCTTTACATCGCTGTTTCTTATTATGACGTCGGCGATGTACCCGGCCAGTTGTTTAAAATCATTTTCCGTCATTCCAAAACGGGTCATTTCCTGTACACCGGTCCGTAATGACCCGGCGGCTGTAAATCCCTCTTCTTCGGGAGCGGCCTGGTAATTGAGAATAATATTGTTATCTTCCAGGCGCCGGGCAATCTCAGCCCCCCGGGCATATCCTACGTCAATGACCACCTGATGGGTTTCGGTATAGGATATCTCCGGGTCTCCCGCCACCGTCAAACCACAGTCCTTCAGTGCCAGAGCAAAAGCTTTCGCGTTGGCCAGAATATTTTTCTGGTACTCGTCTTTAAAATAGTTCATCTCGTAAGCTGCCATGAGCAACCCCAGCATGGTTCCCAGATGGTGATTGCTCATCGAACCCGGAAATGAGCGTCGCTGGATCGCCTCCCAAAATTCATAATGCAAATCGTCTTCAGTGTAATTGACAGCGATAATCCCGCGCTGGGTGCCGTAATAGGTCTTATGAGTGGAGCCAGTCACGATGTCGGCCCCCTCTTTGAACGGCTGCTGGAAATAGGGGCCGACCAGGCCCAGTACGTGCGCCATATCGTACATCAGCATGCAATCCAGGGTCATTTCGTCGATGATCGCACGAATTTCAGCCACCGGTTCACGGTGGATGATCATACTCTTGCCTAAAATAATCAACTCAGGCCGATGTTCGACAATCAATTCCCGTGTTGCTTCCATATCGATTTTATAAGGGTTGTCGGCCAGCACCGGAAAGTTGACCACGGCCGGTTTGTCCCGTTTGGGGTCGCGCATCACAAAATCCCGCAAGGCCCCCATTGGTTGGGCACTCAGATGCCCTCCCTTGATGATGTGGTTGTTCATAATTTTTCTGATTCTGCGCTGTTCGCTTTTGCGATCGGATCGGTTGAGGAAGTCGACCATGGCACTGAAAACCGCTGAATTTGCCATCTGCCCGGATATCACGCGGGTTTCAACCTCGGTGCAGTCCAGAAACTTCTGGATTTCGCACGTCAGCAGATACTCGACTTCACAAATGAAATCTGTGCCTTGATAATAAAAAATATCTGCCTCTTTAAAAGCCTTGACCTGTTTGTGCTCGGCATAACGTGCTGCCGGGTCCATGATGGATAGCTGTCGCGCCATGACCGATGCTGTCTGCTCCGACGGTATCAGATTGATACATTGCTCCTGCCGCCAGCGGGTATTGGCAATTGCATTTTCGATCAGTTCCCGGACATTTTTCTGCATTTGCGTGCCCGCGCAGATTGCTTTTTTCGCTTCCCGCTGCTGATCGCCCTTGATGGGCCAGCAATACGGCGGGGCTTCGTTGCGAATAAAATAGGGCACAATCGTGCCCTTGACCCGCTTACCCCTGATGTCGATTTCGACCTCATCACCTTGAGCCAGATGGCTGTCCATCAATGCCAGCCCGATGGCTCTCATTTTTCGATCGTCGCTTTGAACCGACGAAAGCCCGACACCTTCGGTTTGCCAATACGGGACCATAGTGCCGCTGGTAACAAATCCCACCATCTTTTGGTCGTGATACACACCGGCACCGGCTCGGGCAACACCTTTGCCTGCCAACTCGACCGGCTGGATCAAGCGGGGAAGATTCTCAATGAGCGAATAATCCCGGTCGACAATCCTTTTATAGGCCTCGAATTGTTTCAATAATGCCTGTTTTCCGACAAACTTTCCCTTGATCGTTGAAAAACTGACTGCAAAACGGGCCAAATCACAAGCAAAAATCGGAATTTCCGTACCCTCCGGATCCAGACCCAATTCATGTCCGTAAAGCGGCAGTCCAGCTTCTAACCGGAGGGTATCGCGCGCGCCCAAACCCACCGGCACGGCGCCTTTTTCCAGCAGCAAATCCCAGATCATCAGAGCGTCCTTGCGATCGATAAAAAGCTCAAAACAAATCGGCTCACCAGTGTAGCCGGTACGCGCGACGAAAACGCGACTTCCATTGATATACAATGTACTCAAACAATTTCTGAGTGGTTCGGGCAGTCGACCGGATGTCAAGAGAGCGCATAAAATCTCTTTGGCCGAAGGCCCTTGCAGACTGAGCATCATCATATCCTCGGTGCGGTCTTCGATCACTACCTGGTCAAATTTGCCAGTGATGGCCGACAGGTGAATCCAATCCTTGGCACGATTGGCGGCGTTGACGACCAGCAAATACTCATCCTCGACAAACCGGTATAAGTAGGCATCGTCAATGGCCCCGCCGTTTTCATTCGGAATCATCGTGTATTGACCTTCCTCGATTTCCAGGGCGGCTGCATTGTTGGTCAGTGAATATTGCAAAAATACAAGGGCCTGGGGCCCACTGACAATAAATCGGCCCATGTGAGAAACATCGAACAATCCAGCCCCTCTGCGGGTACTTAGATGCTCCTGCACGATGCCGGATTCATATTGCACCGGCATATCCCAGCCACCAAACGCCACCATTTTGGCACCGAGATTGACATGCTTGTCATGAAATACAGTTTTGAGGAGCTGTGTCATTGTTTTAATTCCTTTTTAATATGGTTAAGCAGCGCCTGTGCGATGGAACCGCCATCAAATCGATAGGCCAAAATAATAAAAAAAAGACCGGGTTGTGTCAATTGATTATCCTGGTATGGCCAGGATTCAAACATTTGCAATCTCTTGGGGGATGAAAGCATTCGCTGGACCTCCTTGAGTCCATATTGGCGATAGTGAAAAATTAATATTGACACCTGGTTGGTAAGCTACTAAAATTTATATAAAATATTAAAAACCTTCGTCGAGCGAAAAGTATAGGAGGACCAATGAAGCGATTCATTACTTTAATGATTGTTGTCGTAACCTTTTTGTGCGTTTCAGTTTTGAATGCTGATGTTTATGTCTGGACTGATGAAAACGGTGTCAAGCACTACAGTGATCATCCCCCTGAAAACGTGGATGATTATGAAGTTCAGAAGGGATCCCAACCAAACCGGAACAACGTTGATGAAAATTCACAGCAGGCAGCAGAAGAGAATAAGGATGTCCAGGAGTTCATCCGGCAAGCAGATGAAAATTTTGAAAAACAGCAGCAGGAAGAAAAACGCCGGGCTGAGGAGGCAGAAGAAAATCGTCCCCCCACTGAGGAAGAAAAAATTGCCGCCGAAAGAGAGAAACTTGAAATGAAGATAGCGGAGCTTGAAGAGCAGCCCCTGGAATACTTCGGATCACAGAGAAATAAGATCGCCCGGATCGGATTTTACCGCTACAGACTGGAAGCGCTGCTGCAGGACCCGGATAAATATTTTAAGAACCCTGAAACCTTCGAAGGTAATATCAAAGAGTCCGAGTAAAGAAGCCGAATGGGGGTGGGCATGCCAGTTGCAAATATGATGAGTATCACATCGAACCCTTTCTTATCCATGATGATCTGGATTGTGTTGGTGCTCGCGACACTATATTTCGCCCGCAAACCTTTTCATCGCTCAGTGGGGTCCCTGGCAAAGATTGTCCACAATGCCATGCGTCTGACAGCCACTTCAGTGATCTCAGCAGAAAAGAAACTCTCACAACGCAACCGCGAAGTTTTGATAGCTGGGGGCCTTCAAAAGGCCGAACGGATGCTGGAAAGGGAATTTGACCGAATCAACTCTGCCGTTGTAAGGGATCTGGCAAGTTATCCGTATCTCCAGCGCCAGCTTATGGAACTCACCGCCCGCCTTGATGAGGACTACAGTTCCGGTGCAGATGTTCCGCCATCCTTGCCAAACTGGCGGCCGATCATTGAATCGATTGCTGGCATTACACATACCGGCGATTCAATGGTAGCCAGCATGCTGGGTGAGATCAACCGCACCCTGACGGAACAGCACAAGTCAGCGATGGACAATTATCGAAAATCGAATGCATCACGCTATGGAATATTAAAAAAAATGCTGCCTGTCTGGCGCAAGGTGCAAAATGACCTCGCTAAAGTCGGTAATTCAATCGAAAACTTGAACCAGCGTGCCAAAGACATTGACCGACATATGGATGAATATGAAAGAATTCGCCTGCAAACGGATAAAACCGCCAGGCTGCTATCTTCCTCTTCACTGACACAGTTTTTTAGTTCGGGTCTGCTGCTGTTGATTGCTGTTGGCGGAGCCCTCATCAATTTTGATATGATATCAGCGCCGATGTTGGATATCATTGGCGGCGCAAGTTATATTGGATCTTTTAAGTCAGCCGATGTCGCTGTTTTGGTATTTATTCTGCTTGAATTGACCATGGGTTTGTTTATAATGGAGTCGCTTCGAATCACGCGGCTCTTTCCCACCATTGCCAGTATGAATGATGTTATGCGCCGGCGGATCATCTGGATAGCCTTTTCTTTGTTGGCAATTCTAGCCGGGATGGAATCGGCTTTGGCCTTTGGGGTAGATCGCATTGCCGGAGCTTTGGGTACATTCAGCCTCTCAACCACCGAAATCGGGCAGAATGTTCCGACAGGTCTGATCTCCGCTGTGGGACGAGGTTTCATAGGCTTCATCTTTCCCTTTGCTTTAGTGTTTGTTGCCATACCACTGGAATCCTTTGTAGCTTCGTCACGCACCGTAATAGGAATCACCATCGTCGGTGTACTCAAATTCCTGGCCTATTTGCTTCGTTTGATCGGAAATCTTGGATATTACAGCGGCAGATTCGTCATTAATCTTTACGATTTGCTTATTTTCCCAAGTATCTGGCTGGAAGGGGTCCTTGCAGGATCCTATACCAACAAGCATGAAGACGCCGACAAGCATTTTTATGAAGGCCGAAGCATCTCTGAGAAATAATAGATCCTATCATACTTTAGGGAGACAATTTATTGCGCTTAAAGCGATCTGCAGGCCGACAGAAAGCCAATTCGCCATTTGTGATTCAAAATGTTCGCCTTTTTATCGCTTTTCGCGTATTTTTTAATGCCCGGTTTTATTATCCTGTCTTCACCATTCTATTCATAGATTTTGGTTTGACCCTCGAGCAATTTGCCTTGCTCAATGCTGCTTGGGCGGCATCTATTGTGTTGCTGGAAGTTCCATCCGGCGCGCTGGCCGATATCATCGGCCGTCGTAATCTTTTGGTCTCAGCCGGCATCCTGATGGTAATTGAAATCGCACTGTTGTGTTTCGTCCCAATGGGCAACCTTCATTTACTCTTTGTAATATTTCTGATAAATCGAATTTTGAGTGGAGCGGCAGAGGCGGCAGCCAGTGGTGCTGATGAGGCCATTGCATATGACAGTCTGAAGAAAGATGGTGATGCCCGAGATTGGCCCCGGGTTCTCGAAAAACAGATGCGAATTCAATCCATCGCCTACATCGGTGCCATGAGTCTGGGTGCCGCCGTATACGATCCGGCGCTGATGCAGCGATTGGTCAACGCACTGGGGTTGGATTTACATGTGAGCCAGGAGATCACCATGCGTTTTCCATTATACCTTACCTTTGTAATGTCGATCATGACATTGCTGACCACCTTAAAACTTCAAGAAGACAAACCTTCGGATCAAGCCAAGGACATACCAGCTGAAAAATTTGGCAAATCTGTATTTCAGGCTTTCAAGCTGACGCTTCAAGCCGGTGGTTGGATATTGAAAACACCCTTTGCCTTGGTGATCATTCTAGCAGGTCTCATGTTCGATAATTGCATTCGCATGGTTGTCACCTTGGGCAGCCAGTATTACCGGATCATTAATCTACCCGAGGCATCCTTCGGTTTGATCGGCTCGGGATTAGCGATGGTGGGCCTGATCATTCCATGGGTGGCAAGCAAAATGGTCAGTCGGCACTCCCCGGCCTATAATCTTGGAATCATGGCTGTGGTCACCTTTGTCGGCCTGATCGGGATAACATACGTCTGGCCGATCATCGGATTGTTGCCCATAGCACTACTCTCGGTTGTAATGTATATGGGGCGATTTTTTCAAAGCCACTATCTGAATCGTATCACTGCTTCACATCAGCGGGCAACGGTATTGAGCTTTAAAGGTCTGTCATTCAATCTGGCCTACGGTTTGATCGGCATCTTATATTCTGTTTTGTTGGGTTTCCTGCGACCTCAAATTGCTGCTTCCAATCCCGATTTAAGCCGCGCCGGTATGGAGAATTTGGTATTTACAAAATCACTCGGTTGGTTCCCATGGTATTTTATTCTGACCCTGGTGGCTTTGCTGGCGGTCGCTCGCTGGCAACTGAAAAATTCCGATGTATATAAAAAGCCCGGTTAACGGCAATGTTTCCTGTTGCCTTTATTCTAAAATGAGATTATCACCTAAGTTCCAAATACCGTTTGGAGCCTGGATGATTCAACTTGAAACACTTCAACCTGCACCGAAGATCGAATCCCGGATGCAAATCCCACACGGTTTAACTAAGGTTAAAATTCGCATAATTCCAAAAATATAAAACAAGGAAGGCTATCCATTATGGTGGACCAAAAATTTGAGAACCACGAAAATTTTGTTATCAACAGCAAATACGATG
>JASFSK010000014.1:0-19293 GCA_050114455.1 Desulfobacterales bacterium
ACGGCAGCATCATCAAGGTGCTGTAGATCGACAAAAAAACAACCAGATAGGGCAATGGCCGCCGTGCCATCCAACCCCTTAGCCCAAACATGCCCAGGATGGCCAGAATCGAAGAAATCTGGCGCAGGGTTCCAAAAAATGCTTCATCGAATTTGAGAACATCAATTTCCCACCAGCTGGCTCCGGCCCCAAACGTCGGCATAGCCCTGAAAACAAACACGATCACGGCAATACCGATGATCTCACGCTGTTTGGCCGGGTTCAACGCCGCCAAAATATTCTTCATCAGATAGACGATAATCCCTAGTGAACCAAAAAGAATGATTTCTTTCTTGAAGGTGAGATCTGAAATTCCGAAAATCAGCGCGATGACGACAAACAGACCGCTGCCGCCTAATATGTGCCAGTCTGGCTCCAGCGCATGTGACGTCTCATCGGCCTTTAATCGGGTATCTGTCGAGCTTTTTGACAGCCGCCTTCGCCGCTGAGTGAGATTGGCCGACACAACGCCCATTACCGAAATCAGCGGTATGAGCAAAGAAATCCAGTACATGATTACATACGACAGGGTTTGGGCCAACCAACCGCCTAGACCGGCAACCAAGGCACTGCCGCCGATAATGGCGATACGCCCCAGGGTCTGAACCGTGACATGCATGCGCTGCACCTGTGCTTCCGGGATCAAAGAACCGTCCTGGTCAATATCGGGGACGGCTTCAACGGTCATGGCATCGGCCACCACATCCTGCATCACAAAACCGATCGGAGACAGCAGAGCCGAAATGATATACCAAGTCTCCAGCTTCAAAATGCTGCCCATGCGATCAGCATAGCCGGTCAATCCTACCATGATCAGAAGGCTGATGGCCATGAGGCTGGCACCGAGGTAGACGAAAAGGGCTTTACGGCGCCAGAATAAATCAACCAGATGCCCTAGGGGCATTTTAAGCGCCCATGGCAAGCCGGCCCAGAAAGCCAGACCGGCCAGAAATGCGGCCGATAACCCGAGGTTGTCCTTTATGAAAAAAGATTCAATAATACCGGTGAATCCCGAAACCCCGGCAGCCAGGTATACCATGAGCGGCGGGAGATAGCTCCAGCGCATCTCTTTGAATATTCCGAGAAAATCAGCGGTAAACCACTTCCACAACTTGGTGATGAATAACACAGCTCTTTGACGTTTCATTGGGTTGATCAATATCACTTCAAAAATGCTCAAAATAAATAAAATTTCATGGTCTACTAAAAATATAGAACTCGCTGTTCCGGTGCCGATAAAAAATCAGAACTATATTATCCGATTTTCATCTATTTACCTGCTCTTTTTTTATTAACCGTCAGCGATCTGCAAAATAAAAGCCTTGGCGGGGATGACATATTTCCAGCGTGAAATACAAAATCTCTGCTATCCAAAAAAAACGGCCGGCAGAGTTGTATTATCAAATAGGAACGAACGGTTTTAAAACCGACTTCTGGGTGGCATACACTTTGCTCACAATATACTGAAAACAATTATGCAATCAAGGTAGAACTAACTTGGCACCCTATATGCTTAAAAGTAAAAGATAAACTATGTAAAAAAGACAAACAGAAAAGAGGAGACGGAGCCGTTTTGTTGCTCATTCAATTTCTGCTACCGGGAAGAACCGGTACTATAGATTTGGTAACCGGTTCTTGCCGATTCCGGCTGTCCGCCTGAAATTTTACCCCCTTTAAAAAACGAGCGGGCAGTCCGGATGAAATTTTAGGGCAGTCGAAAATATTTATAGATTGATTCAAAAATATTAGGATATCTGAAGGGAGCAAAAAGAGATAGTTTTGGGGTGAATTGGACTAGTATTATTACCGCTTTTCATTACGGTTGCGGTGTTTTCTTATTTCATCTTCGGCCCACTCACGTTCGATAAACTTTGCAATGCGCTCAGCGATAGCGTCAATCAGGTTTCTTTCTTCCCTCAGAAATGGACCTTCATCAAGTTCTGATTTTTCTTCCAGGTAACATACTTCCAATGTACCAACCCTCTCACTGTAAACCTTGATGTCACGCGTCAACTTCCATTTGGAGCTTTTATAATTAATGGTTGTAAATTCGTAGCCATCAAAGATAATTCGAGCACACGTAATTTCCGGATATTGCCAAGCCGGAGGAATGAGATCAACAATCGCCTGCAAGATATCTTCCAATGAAAAATCAGTACGTTCTCTGAGTTTTGATATGCTATATAGACAGTTTAACTCCTTAATTCGCTCTCCAAGACTATGGGAGACCTGCTCAAGTTCCTTTTCCACACGCTTGCGCCTTTTAATCTCTCTGGTCAGATCCTCATTTAACACCTTATTTTTTCGTTGATATTCAAGGATTTCTAACTCTATCTGTTTAATTTTTATCTCTAAATCTTCATAAATCGGTTTTGCAGTCATAGGAATTCTTCCTACTGCTAAAATAATTGAGGGAGCCCGGCTATCAACCAACGCTGATTCCCTCAATTTTACAGGTTTCAGATAGATGTCGCAAGGATTTTAAGAGGATGGTGTGGTCTGATTGATATAGCTGCTATGATTTCAAAATTCATGCTGTAATTGAAACTTTTATCTTTTACAGATTAGCCAATCGCCTATCCGATCTTTTTTGAGGCTTTATTTTTGATAGGTTTCGTGCCTAAATCTAATGTTTGGTGGAGCAATAAAATGTGGGGATGGCCAGATGAAATATGCAAATATAGCAAAATAGAGTTTTATGTCTGATCGACGAGATATTTTATCTGTGTTACCAAAAACGTGATTTTGACTTGGAATTCAACCGGTCAAAGCTGCTCTTATCTTTTCCAACAACCCCAATCCGGAAAATTTATCAGAAAACAGTTCTTTTCGATCTGATTTATCAATGATAATCAGCGATCACCAGCTGGAGGTATGAGGATGGCCTCTGGAAGGGGCCCGGGCCACCTTGCTGCTGGTGGCCGCTGATTTTTGAAAAGAATTTTTTTTCTCTTTCAGATCGGATCTGTCAGTTTTAATAACCACTTGACCGATCCATCATCGGCGTATCTTGTCCATTTCAGTCAACTCTGGTGCTGGTTACTCAGCTGGTGTAGACCAATGAACCGACACAATCAAACAAAAATTCTTTTTTATCAATTCATAAGCCACCGGCATCGATCACGTTTGTACGCTGAAGCATGCTCTCGCCGTATCGGTGGAACCTTTTAAATTCTCTTCCCGCTAAATCGGGGAGGCTTATGAATTGAGTCAGACCGCTCCGGCAATTTGATCCTGCGTTTTTCCGGATCCGTATGCTGTTTGTAGAAAATTGCGACATGCCCGATCATACCCGCCATCAGGCTGCCTGTTTTTATCTTTATGATTTCGACGATTTCTTTTTTTTGGTTTTTTTCCTTGAAATCAACAAATTTTACCTTGATAAGTTCATGACGATCAAAAGCGAGTTTTGCGGAAGCGATCAGGGCATCGGTTATCCCTTTTTGGCCGACAAACACCACGGGTTTTAATGAATGGGCAAGGCTTCTCAAATATTTTGCCTGATAGCCGCTCAATTTCTTCATTGGTTTCTCCTGATTCCTTTCAGCAGGAATAAAAGACGATGTTTTTGAAATATGGTTGAACACAGTCGCATTATATGCAACATAGGGGTTTATTGGATTCTCGCACTCATCATCACCTATGGAGGATCGGAAAATGACATCTGAAAGCTACCCCCAGGAAGCGGTAAAATTTCATATTCAAGCCTATAAAAAACCGAAAAATGTCCAAACATTAAGAAATACCCATGTCTCTTTTTCCGGGTCACCGAAAAAGCACCCCTATGATTCAGATAGAGTTATATTGGTGGCGGATCCGTTCAGCTCGGATACACTTTACTATGATTTTAAAAAGGACGATATTTCCTACCTTGAAGAGTTGCCCAACATTGTGAACCTGGACGGCGAAACCATAGCCATGGTAAGGATATGGGTAAAAAAGTTGAGTGTTGGGATTCGCTGCGTCCCGTTTATTGTCGAGGAAACCCGAATTCCGATAGCTTAGCTGCCTATCTGGTTATATCCGAAAACATGTTGTCGGACCTAAGGTGTTAGGTGTCGGGTGTCAGGTTTCAGCAATTAGAAAATTCCAAATAACAAATCACAAATACCAAGCAAATCACAAGGACCGAAATTCAAAATTCCAAGCAATTGGCTTTTGAATTTATTTTAGGTTTGGATATTGTAATTTGGACTTTACTTGGAATTTGATGCTTGGAATTTGTTATTTGCGCTTTATCCGGGTTAGGTGACATTAACTTACCAATTTTCTGTGGTAAATAATTACGTCACGCTATTTACATTAAGGCTCTTCAATCCACTTGCGATAGGAACGGGCCTGTTTAGCGGTAAATTCATCGCCAGCCTCCCCTGCGAGTTTCTCGGCGCGGTTCAGCCATTTCAATGCATCGTGGTTTTCCCCCTGCTGTGCGGCACTGCGTCCAGCTCTCAGGTAACGCTTTGATGCTTCCGACAGCTTCGCGGCCTGCTCGTATGCCCGGGCTGCTTGTGCCAGCGCATTTACCATTCCGCTGTAGTCGAGATCTTTACGCCGTAACTCGGCGGTTCGATCGAAGGCCTCAGCGGCCTCATGCCAGTTGCCCTTTGCCATCGAAAGCAGACCCGCCAGTTCTTCCCGGTCAGATTGCAGACCTATCGCGGCGGGCGTATCAAGAAACGCGATCTCCCTGCGAAGCTGGCTGATGTCACCTTTCGCGTTGGCTATCAAACCCCGTAAAAAATGGGTTTTGCCGACAACGGCAGCAGACGCCAGGTTTGACTTTTGCAGTATCTTCTCGGTTAGCAGCCAGGCGTCCTCCAGATTTTCTAAACGATACTGAATGGTGGCTTCCAGCAGAAGAACATCAACCGGTATGCTATGGTTGGAACGGGCCAATTCAATCTTGGCCTGATTTACCCGTTCAAGCGCCGGTCCATATGATCGCAGCCCGGTCAGACAAACTGCCAGATTATACTGGGAATCAACAATGGCGTTGAGATCGTCCAGGACATAAGCCCGTTCCAGAGCCTGGCTGTAAAGGTTGACCGCTTGCTGAAACTTACCATTGTCAAAGGCCGTTCGAGCGGCCCGGCTCGTTCGATCAAATTCATCATCAACTCCGGATCGGGCCTGCTCCGGCGGCGATGAACTGCAGCCCAGGCCGCCAACAAGGATGATGGCGAGCGACAGGCCTGCCAGAAAATTGACGAAAAAGAATCGGCGGCAATCGTTCATGGCTTCACCTCCAGAGGTGATATCCTCGTAGATTCTCTGGATTTTCCCCCGCCCTTGCCGCCAAGCAGCCAGCTTGACTGAAGCTGACTCAACAATTGCTCCAACTCTGCCATGACCTGCTGGGTTTGAAGCATCAACACGGGGATACTGTCCGTGGCGTCATTCATATTTTTGGCAATTTCAGGAAGTTGAGGGGTGGTTTGACTCAGGTCCGTCATCACTGACTGGACGGAAACCAGCAAGCCTTTGATATTTTTGGTTATCACCGGCAAATCACCGGACTGTTTATTGATCTTTGCGGTAATCTGCGATGCATTATTGACGGTGGCCTGCAGATCGTTTAAAAGCGGTCCGATCCGTTGCATATCGCGGTTGAGTCCGGCGATAAGATTTTCAATATCGCCGGCCATGGTTTCTTCGGCCAGCAGCCGGCCGACCGTACCTTTGCCATCCACAATTGTGCCGGTGATGTTCGTCAAGTTGGCTAATATTTGCTGCATATTGCCTTGCGGATTCTGCATGTCAGCCAGAAGAATCGATAAAGTTTGAATGGCCTTGCGGGTTTCGTCGATTACCGGAAAGATCTTATTGCGCAGGTCAGTAATAATCTCACCAATGCTTTCGGTGGGTGCACGATCGGTTTCTGCGGTAAGCACGGCGTATTCCCAGTCAAGTGGTTCCCCCGTGCCACGGGAGATGTCAAGATAGGCTGCGCCGGCCACGCCGAACTGTTTACGAATGGTCACTTTGGAATCGCTGCGGATAAAATCTTTGAGGTCACTTTGAATTTGCACCTCGGCATGCATCTGCTGGTCGGTGGCGATCACGATTTCTTTGACCGTTCCTGCACTGGTTCCCAAAACCTCAACATTGGCGCCGTCCGAAAGCCCCGACAAACCCTCTGAAGGCAAAATAACCTTGAGTTCGGCACCGGGATCCAGCCAATGCTGAACGCGGCCCGAGAACAGCATTGCAGCAACTAAAATCATAACGGTTAGAAGTATCAACGCCCCGACCCCCCGGTTGATATATCGAAGTCGGATTTCCTGGGATGTCACTTTCACCTGCTCACCTCCATTAGCTTACCACCTGCCAGCCGAAAACGCCTGGTTATCGGGATGGATCGATCACGCCAGATTTTTTCCTGGGTGATCATCCAAATCACTGCGGCTCCGGACCCGCGGGCGTTCTGGATGGTATTGACCAGATGCGGTACCATCTCCGGGTAGCCCTCAGCCGTCGGATCTTCCAGAAAAATGAGTGACAGCTGGCCCAGAAAAGCTCGAATGCAGGCGGCGATCCTGAGATCGGCCGGGTGAAACATACCTGGAAAACCGGCCGGAACTCCGGGAAGACCGAATCCTTCTGCCAGACGGCCGGCCTCTTCGCAGAGTTCTTCGGTCGAACGGCGGGTATGGTGAAGCTGTGGAAGCAAGATGTTTTCCAGCAAAGTTAGGTGACTGATCCAGTTTCCCTTCGCAAAAACCCGCCCAATTCGCCCCCGTAAGGCATTTTCCGTGTCCGGCGGCAATGCCGACCAGGGTTTTCCAAGAAACTGAACCGTTCCCCACAGCGGCCGGATCAGCCCGGCACAAACATCGGCCAAAGCCGAGCCCTGACGTGGATGTTGCAGGTGTATCATCACCATCTCGCCGCCGTGCAAATCCAAATCCATTTCGATAGTCTCTTTAACACCGGCAAGATCCAGCGCCAGGGCTGTGTCTTTAACGTGCAATATGAGCCTGCGGTCTTGAATACCCCCAATCATGTGTCGTCTCTTTTCTACAACAAAATCAGTGTCCAGAAACCGGATAGCAGCAATACCGCCAGCACGGATTTCATAATTCCACCGGGTAACAAAACCGGCACATCGGTTACATTCCCGGTGCCGGACAGTCCGGTGGTGCAGACAATCAGCCCGACCACGAATCCGATCGACAGTGTTTTCAACGGAATGATCGCATAGTCCTCGGGTCCCATGGCCATCAGAATCGAAGCAATAAAATCATAGACCGTCATGCCAGTGGTCTGCAGGGTGTTTCCGGCCACAAAACCGGCAGCCAGCGCCACCACCGTAAAGGCTACGGTCAGACAGAAGGTGCAGACGGAAATCGCAAGCACCCTGGGAATCAGCAAATACACAAAAGGATCTATTCCCTGGGCATCGAGCATATGGACCTGGCCTTCGGCTTGCATCATGCCCAGTCGCGCCAGAATGACCGGCCCACTGCGGCCGATGACGATCAAAGATACGATCAGCGGGGAAATTTCGCGCACCAGCACCAGAACGAGAATATTACCAACGAGCTCGGACTGGCCGAATATTCGCAGCCAGTAAAGTGCCTGATAGACCATGGCCAGTCCGATGAAAACGCCTGCAACCCCAATAAACGGCAACGCGCGTGTGCCGGTGTGATGGCACTGATACAGGAATTCGGCCCGTACCGATCGTCGCCAGGTCAACGGTCGAAGGCTCTGCCACAAAACCGCCACTATCAAACTGATAAATTCAACCAGTCGCGGCACCAAAGAGAGCGTCTTCTCTCCGAGGGCTTCGAGCGACCTTGCCAGCCTTGTGCCGCCGGGTTTCGGATAACCTGTCTGAATCGGCAGTTTTTGGAATTCACTCATAGCCGGCTCGTCAGTAAGTAGGTGGAGATTTCACCGATCTCGGGCAAATAAAATTTACCCCGTACTTTGAACAGGTAATCTTTTCGAAGGCGTCGGTAGGCGGCTTCACTGACATGGATCCCCCCGGTGATTCCGGTCTCAGCCATAGTCTGGGCGGCACGCACGGCCTCCCCCCAAATATTGGGAAACCGCCGGCGTTTTCCAACCAGGCTGCCGACAACCGCGCCGGTATCGATGCCGATCCGAAATCCCATACGCTCGTCTATATCTGCAAATAAATGGGTACAGCGGCTTTGCATGCTCAGGGCCATGTCGGCGATATCGGGGGCATGCGCCTTGGAATCTTCTCCCAAGCCCGCCGCACAGACGATTTGATCGCTCATCACCTTCCAGTAGTCAATGGCATGCGTGTCGATCCACTCTTCAAGATATTGGACAATATAGTCCATCGGTGGCGTTGTATCATCCTTGCCGGTCTGCACCGCAATTGACAGAAAATCGGTAAAACGAAGCACCAAAACCGTGATATCACCAAACACCTCTGCTGCTAAAGCGCTTTGATCATAGCCCCGGCGCAGCAATCGTTCAGCGAGGAAACCCGGCCCGCCGGCGCGGGGCTTCGGTGGGGCAGGCCGCTGCGGTCGGGGAGATTCGGCTGCGGCCGACTCGACCGGTGCTGATAGATCAATGACAGGATCGGCGTCACTGGAGATGTCCGCTGTGAGCGGCTCATGTTTTGGACTCACTGAAAACCTGAGCGCCAGCATGGCGGCGACCGCTCTGAGAAAGGAAATGTCTCCGGAATCCCACGAGCGGGCCTGGTCCTCGTGCTCGATCCAGACAGCACCGATCGTTTGATCGCGGTGAATTACCGGTACACTCAACAGTGAGCGACAACCCAAGGGCTCCAGATAAACGCGATACAATTCCGATGTACGGGAATCGGAACCGGCATCGCCGGCAATGATTTCTTCCTTGTTTTTGAGTGCTTTGAACAGCTGCGGAAAATCCTTCTGCTCAAGCCAGTTACCCTGGGTGTGTCCTTCGCTTTCACGGTCGTAGGAGTCATCACAGGTCATGCGTCTGCCGTTGTCAACGAAATGCCAGATGCTGGTACGCCTCACCGCTTCTGCCTTGGAGACGATTTCTGTTAATTGACCCAATGACTCGGTATCGGTCTCATCAAACAATGCCGCCTTTGACGCCAGCTCGGAAAACGCCCGGCTTTGAGCTTCTAGCTCCTGTTTGCGATCCAGCACAAGCTTGGCATTGCGATCGGCCCTCAACCCCTGATAAACCAGCAGTCCGGCCAGCAGAGATGCCAGGATCACAAGCACCCCGGTCATTATCAAAATCGTGTGAAAGTTTTCCCTGACAAAACCGATAAAATCAGCTTCAGGAACGATAATCATAACCGACCAGTCACGGCCGACCGTCGATTGCAGTGACGTGACGGTGTTGAGATAGCGTTTGCCATCAACCTCCAAACCACGGCTGCCGTGTCCTTCAATCTGAAAGCGGTCAAAGGCCCGGTCCAGCACCGGGTCGCCAAGTTCATTGAGCATGACGGGTTTCAGCTCCCCGCCAACGTCCTTCAACATCCGGTCTGTTTCCGGGTATGCTATCAGTCGACCGTGCTCGTCGATGATAAATGCCCTTCCATGAACACCGATGGTTAAGCTGGCCAGAAAAGTGCTGAGTTCTGCAAGCTTTAAATCCACACCCAGAACGCCACGCAATGTTTTATCCTGATTGAAGAGGGGCATTGACACCGTAATTCCAGGGCTTTGATCGGTGAAAAATATATAGATATCCGTCCAAAAAATTCCCTGCGCCTTTACAGCGCCCACATACCATGGCCGTATTCGCGGATCGAATAAATCATCAACGGATTCTTCCACTTTGAGGATCTTGTTTTGCTTGTCCCGCCGGGTCCAGCTTACCCGACGGCCTGCTTCGGACAGTTCAATGTATTTGGTATGAACGGAGCCATCGGGCATTTTTTTGAGCATCAAAAAATCACCCTTGGGAATGGCGACAAGAAAGGTCGTCAATTGCGGATAAGAATTCAGGATGGGGATCGCGAGAACTTCAATGTCGGAGCGGTTGTCGATTCCAAAGGATGGTTCCTCTATTATGTCTGCGGCCAGGCTGACCATCTCAGAGGCCGGGACCAGATATTCATGCACCTGGGTTGCGATACGACGATCCAAGGTTTTGAGAAGATTATCCGAAAGGGCCAGTGTGTCACGACGATTGATGTAGTAGCTGTAGGCGGAGATCAAAAGAATTGTCGCCACCATAAACAGGACACACCCCACCGGTACAATCACCCGCAACAAACGACGTTTCATTCGCCGCCGTCGGGTTTTGGCATCTAGATTGATGTCAACCAGTTCTTGTGTCTGCACGATCTTGCTCCTTGGACGCTTGAACCTTCCGCACCGATATCAAGCACCTGGTTCGCTTTCCCCAAAAATGAGAAGCCTAAATCAAATTATCTGAAAAATAGGGCTAAAAGAGAATTGTGTCAAATATGCTATCATCCGGATCGGTTGCATTGCAATCAGGTTTCTAAAACCCGGTTTAGGCCACCTGATTTGAAGCCGATGGCCAGCAACCTGAGACGGGGATCCTCACGCTGACGAAGTGTTGTTGTTGGGGGGCTGACCGGATTTGATCAGCTTTTCGCGCAGCATCTCAATATGCAGCCTCAGATGATACAGCTCATTTGAGAAGGACAGGGGTACCGACGTTTGACTTACCTGGGCTTCGATGCGATTGAGCCGGTTGATATTCTCATCCAGGTTTGCGGCCGGGCCCTCGTCTGAAAGTTCCGGATCTACCTCTGCCAGTCTCCGGTACCAGCGATATATTTTTGATCTGAAACGCCAGCGGTAGACCATGGGCATAAGCTTAAACAAGGGAAAAAACAGAGCCAGCAAAGGTACCAGCATGACTTTTGTACGGTCGATAAAGGTTGCCACCCAAAACGGAAGGTAGCGTTGTAGAAAAGGCGGTCCCCATTTATAGAAACGTTTTGCTTCTTTGCTCAATTGGGAATCAAGATATTTTGGTGCCGGAAATTCGCCTGTTTTTTCAAAAAGTCCTCCAGGATGATGCGTCTCGGTGGCGGCTTGCAGCAGTAGATCGATGAGTGCCGGATGGAGATCGACACGCGCTACCAGTTGGGTGGTTGGAGCCAGCAATTCAATATTGTCTGCTGGTATATTGTGGATAAAATCGATCGCCCCGGCCGGCAAGTTCAGCACGGAGAGAAAATGCAGTTGCGCCGCATAGGCTGGGGCTCTTTGCAAATTCATCAACTCAAGTTTTCCCTCCCGTAGAAGCTGCTGGATGACAGGGGCGTGATGTGCCGTGACAAAAAAAGCGGCATCGACTTTCCCCTGCACAAGCATATCAGCCGCTTTTTGCCCGCCCTGAGAAAAAATATTGGTATTTTGAGTGGTAACTCCATTAAGCGTCAACAACTGCATGGCCAGCACTCTCGTGCCACTACCTTCGAGCCCCACTGCAACGCGCTTGCCTTTCAAATCGGATAGATACCTGATCCCGGACCCGCCTATCTGGAAAATCCACAGCGGTTCGTAGTACAGGCTTCCAAGCGAAATGATCTTATCGGATTTAGACGAAGACTGCATACCGCCTTGGAGAAATGCCACATCGACACCGCCGCCGTTCCCACTCAATAATTCCAGGTTTTCTGAGGACCCGGCCGTAGGAATGACTTCCACTGTGACACCAAATTTTTTTAGGGCCTCAGCGTATGCAATGCCAAATTTGTAATAGGCGCCCTCGGGTGTGCCCGTAGCTATGGCGATGTGTCGGGGTGGGGCGGGTGCGACAAATTGATAGGCAATGATAAACCCAAGAAGCGTAATGATCGTTCCGGGACCGATTAATTTTAGATAATCATTTAGACCCTTTTTAGAAGATGACGCGCGCACCGCTCTAACTTCCTGGATAATTATATTAGATAAAACCAATCGGCCGGTGGATTTGAGAGCACTCACAAAAGATCTTTAAGATAGAAACCAGCAGCAAATACAACCGATCTGTTTTTAAGTATCGGAGGCTCATTTACTTGTCAAGAAGGATTCAAAATTGCTGAAAGATTTTAGCTTGTCCCTATAATTTTTTTCAGGTTGAATTTGGCAACCCAGCGGGAGTTGCCGGAAGTGGGTTTATCCAAATCTCGAAATTCCAGGAGCTGATCCAAAGAACAGTAATGGTGATGACTTAGAGCGTTTGGCAGAATAACATTCCACTATCGGCAGTTTTACAATGCAGCTTTAAATAATGAAACGCCCCAGCCGGTATATCCCAAACGCTCTAAGATCCAATCGCCGGCAGGCATTAGTCAAGCCGACCGGCGATTTTATTGTATTATTCTATACATAACGACTTAAATCCTTGCGCATACATAGACAGCGTTCTCGTCGATTGACCTGAATTTGAATTATAACACCATCAATTCAAATCGCAGATGGGCAAGTAATTATGACGCTGTGCATAAACGGAAAATCATAAAATCATTGGGACGGCCATCATCCGGTTAGGGAGAATTTTGGTTGAAGGATGTTGTAATAAGATTGCTCGGATACCGTACCCCAGGTACCGACCACCTTCTGGAAATTCTTAAAGGATTCATTGACTTTTTTAGCCATTGGGCTCTTGGCAGCCTCTTCCTCAAGAACTTCTGCCGCCATTGGTCGCAACGCGTTGAGCACATCGTCTGGATATGGAAACAATTGGACTTTGTGCTTATTGATCAATGTCTGCAAGGCCACACCGTTGTTGGCGTCGAACTGGGGTAGAACCCAGGCTTCGTTTTCCATACAGGCGGCATCAAGAATGTGCTGCAAATCTTTGGGTAGCGAATCATAGGCCTTCTTGTTGAAGAAATACTCCAGGTAGGTTCCAGGTTCGTGGAAGCCGGGATAGTAGTAGTACTTGGCCGCCTGATAGAGGCCTAATCGCAAATCATGATAGGGCCCGACCCACTCGGTGGCATCGATGACACCTCGTTCGAGGTTGGTAAAGATTTCACCACCCGGTGTCAGTACCACCGTTCCGCCAGCTTTGGCCACGACCTTGCCGCCCAAACCCGGAATGCGCATCTTAAGGCCTTTGAAATCATCGATGGTATTTATTTTTTTATTGAACCAACCGCCCATTTGAACACCGGTGGATCCGCCCGGCCGGGGAATCAGGTTGAACGGTGCGTAGGTTTCTTCCCACAGTTTCAGTCCGTCGCCGCCGTGAAACCAGGCTGCCATGCCCTGGGCATTCATGCCGAATGGAACGGCCGCAAACCACTGGGATGCCGGCTCTTTGCCGGCCCAATAGTAAGAGGCACCACTGCCGACTTCGACCGTCCCGTCCGAGACAGCTTGAAAGCTTTCAAATGCCGGGACCAGTTCACCGGCGGCAAAGACCTGGATCTTGAGCCGTCCGTCCGTCAGTTCTCCGACACGTTTGGCCAACCGCTCACACCCTTCTTGAAGAACTGGGAGCCCGGGCGGCCAGGTGGTGACCATTTTCCAACTATATTTTTTTTGTGCCAGCACTGCCGGGGCATTAACCGTGGTAACGGCGACAGCCGCCGCTCCCAGGCCTGCTTTTTTCAGAAAATCACGTCGTTTCATAAATAGCCTCCTTTGATAGGTTGAAATAATACCATGGTTGCGGCACCCAAAATGATAAAGGCAGCCGCGCGAATTCCGTCCACTCGATGTGTGACCGCTAAGTCTTCTTTCTTATTAGATTTTTCTTTGCTACACGTCAAGTCTCCTTATACAATATTGGTTTTCCTTAAGGTCCATAAACCAGTTCGGGAAGCCAGGTGGCGAGCTGGGGGAAAAGCACCACAATGGCGAGCCCGATCATCTGAAAAAGAACAAATGGAATAATGCCGCGGTATATATGTCCGGTCGTGACTTCGGGTGGAGTCACCGCTTTGAGATAAAAAAGTGAAAAACCGAAAGGCGGCGTCAAAAAAGAGGTTTGCAGGTTAACCGCCAGCAAAATACAGAACCAGATCGGATCGTAGCCGAAATCGATCATGATGGGTGCCAAGACCGGGACATGAATAAAGGTGATTTCGATAAAGTCCAGAAAAAAGCCGATGAAAAAAATAAGGAGCATAACGATGGCCAATACGGCTGTGTGACTGTATTTGTGTGCAATACCTCCCAGAAATTCCCGCACGATCGAATCGCCACCGAGACCGCGAAAGACCAGACCAAAAGCGGCCGCACCGCACAGAATGATAAATACCATGCAGGTCAATCGCGTTGTTGTGTGCATGACCTCGTGTAAAGTAGCCATATTAAACTTTTTGTTGACAATCGTTAATAGGGTGGCCCCCACTGCACCCACGGCGGCTGCTTCGGTGGGTGATGCGATGCCTGCAAAAATAGACCCCAACACCGCAACGATCAAAAACAAGGGTGGGACCAAGGCTTTGCCGACGCGGATCGCAAGCTGCTTGGGGCTTATTGCGGCCAATTCTTCTTTGGAAATAGCCGGAGCCGCTCCGGGGCGTAAATGGGCGGCGATAAGTATGTAGATAATAAAGAGACCCACCAGAAGGAGTCCCGGCAGGACGGCTCCCATAAATACATCCCCCACCGATACCCCGACGATATCCGCGATGAGCACCAGGACGATGCTCGGTGGGATAATTTGTCCCAAGGTGCCCGAGGCTGATACCGTTCCGGTTGCGAGCTCCTTTTGATAGCCGCGTCTCAACATGGTGGGAACGGCCAGAAGCCCCATGGTGACAACGGTAGCCCCGACGATACCGGTTGACGCACCCAGGAGCATTCCCACCACAACGACAGATATTGCCAGCCCCCCTTTCAGGCGGCCGAATAACACGCCCATGGTATCTAGAAGCTCTTCGGCCAATCCGGAACGTTCCAGCATCACTCCCATAAATACAAACAGAGGTACGGCAGCCAAAGTTACATTGGTCATGCGGCCCCAGATTCGCAATGGCAGCAAATTAAAAAAATCCCAGCCAAAGCCGATCATTCCGAAGGTCAGGGCCGTGCCGAGTAACGTGAAGGTCACCGGGAATCCGGCCATTAAAAGGATGGTTAAGGCTAAAAACATCCAGGCGGCTAAGTAATCCATCAGGAATGCTCCTCCTCTGATTTTTCAATTCCCACAATCTGCATGAGACTATGCATACCCAGGGAAATTCCCTGTAAGAGGAGGAGTGTGAAACCTGCTGGGATACATCCCTTGATGATAAATCGAAAGGGAATACCGCCCGGATCAGGGGAACCCTCGAGCATTGAAAAAGAATTCATCGTAAACTTCCATGAAGTTGAAATCACCATGATGCAGCCGGGAATAAGAAAAAGAAGCACACCGCAAAAATTGATCCAGGCTTGGCCCTTCCATCCCAAACGTTGATAGATGATGTCCACCCGCACATGACCGTCATGTAGCAAGGTGTAACCGGCGCCCATCAGAAAAATGAAGCCAAACAAATGCCATTCCAACTCCTGGGTAAACACAAAACTGGTGTTTAGAATATAGCGCATGAGGACGTCGACGAAAACCACCAACACCAATCCTAAGGTTACCCAGGCGACACCGCGGCCAACCCGTTCGTTGAAAGTGTCGATCCAGCGGCTGAGGGTCTTGAGTAGGTTCATTTTTATCATCCGCAAATTTTAATGTTGATGCTTCAAATCGATGAAAATATCAAACTGGAAATGTATAGAAAAAAGAGAATTGAGAGTCAAGAACTATTAGCGCAGGTTCCCCTTGCCAAGTGTGAATGAATACGCTAATTTTACTAACCGTTCAAAGGTTCGGGGTTCAGGGTTCTGACGGATGGTGAAGAGAGCCCTGCTTTCAGCCATAAGGCCTATGGTTCGACGGAAACTGTAAACGCTTACCATGCGAACCTTCAAAAAATAACCCAGAACGGTGAACCCAGAACCTTTGAACCTACACACAAAAGGAGACCCGCATGGCACCATCACTTTATTGGCCGGATAAATACATTGAAAACAGAAAAAATGTCACGGAGGCGCTGAAAATTATCAAACCCGGGCAGCGGGTTTTTATCGGTTCCTCCTGCGGTGAACCCCAGCACCTGGTACGGGGCCTGTCTGAGATGTCTAATTTTTTTAAAGACATTGAAATTGTGAGGCTCCTGACGTTGGAAACAACCCCGATAACCATGATAGCCAACAAAACCCATAACCAGAGTTTCAATATTCGGTCATTTTACCTGGGATCTGCTAAACCCAAGGGAATTGCACGTAACCAGCGATTTATCACACCCATCAATATGTCAGCAATTCCAAGGCTGTTCAAAAGCCGGTTGCTGCCGATCCATGTGGCCTTGATACAGGTGTCGCCGCCGGATGATTTCGGCTGGATGAGTCTGGGTGTTTCTGTCGATATCACCATGGCCGCAGCGCAATCCGCCGACGTGGTCATCGCCCAAATTAATGCGAATATGCCCAGGGTATTGGGTCGCAGCTTTATCCACGTAAACGATGTTGATTATTTTGTGGAATACAATGAACCGTTGTTGACGATCGGTGAGAATCCCGAAATGGCAGCTGCCAATGACATCGGCAGATTGATCGCCAGGAGATTGATCGATGACGGATCAACCATCGCCATCGGTTTGGGAACCACATCAGATGCCGTCATGCTGGCCTTGTCGGAAAAAAACGACCTAGGCATCCACACCATGTATATGACCAATGAAATTATGAACCTGTTTTCCAAAGGGGTGATCACCAACCGCAAAAAAGGTTTCAATGAGGGTAAGATGGTCGCCAACAGCGCTATCGGTTCCGAAGATCTCTATGAATTTTTAAACGATAATCCGGCAGTCGAGTTTCACCCCTCCGACTATGTCTGCAAGCCTGCAATCATCGCTTCCCACAACAAGATGGTCGCCATGAGCGTCGCCATGACGATAGATTTGACCGGCCAGGTGGCGGCGGACGCCATGCCCCAAACTCATTTTTCAGGGATTACCGGTATTTCTGATTTTATGCGGGGAGCGGTTCAGTCACCGGGCGGCAAATCGATTTTGATGCTGCCCTCCACCGCCATGCAGGGCAAAAAAAGTCGCATCGTACCGTTGCTTGAAGATACGGCGGTAGCGGCCCCCAGAGGGGATGTTCATCTGGTGGTGACGGAATTCGGTGCGGTCAATTTATTTGGCAAAAGTCTGCAGGAAAGGGCGATGGCCATGGTCAGCATCGCCCATCCTGAATTTCGCGACGAACTATTTTTTGAAGCAAAAAAAATGGGGCTTCTCAGCACCGACAGAACGTTGAGTGAATCCATCCATGGTGTCTATCCGATCCACCTGGAAGAAACAATCGAAGTGGCCGGTGAGCAGGTGACGGTGCGTCCCGCCAAACCGGTCGATGAAAGAAGAATCCAGGAGCACTTTTACAATCTAGACAAGGATGATGTCGTCGCCAGGTTTTTTCATGAAAAAACCAGTTTCCTGCAAGAAGAGGTTGAAGGGGTTTCCCAGATAGACTATGTTAACGACCTGACTGTTGTGGCGGTGGTCGGCGAATTTGGCTTCGGCCGGGTGGTGGGTATCGGTGAATATCTGATCGATCCCGCCACCAATATCGCCGAAATTGCATTCTCGGTCAGCAAAGATTATCAAAAAAAGGGAATGGGCAAGATTCTGTTGAAAAAGCTGGCTTCGGCGGCCCTTGAAAATCATATTTCCGGCCTGGTTGCCTATACGTCGCCGCAAAATCGCGGCATGGTCAAACTGTTCAACCAGCTGCCATACAAAGTCAACACCTTTTATGACGGTGACATGTTGACGTTAAAATGCATATTTGATGAACCAGCAGAGTGAATGACGAATGAAGATTGTTGATTGACGAATCCAGGAGCATTCCAATTTCCAACCTCTGTCATCTGTTGATCGACCTCTGTCATCTGTCCTCTGCCATCTGTCTTCTGTCATCTGGTCCTGTCATCTGACGCACAAGGAAGAGGAATCATATATGAGTACGCACACGATAAAATTTTTACCTTACGAGACGACGGTCCAGGCAAAAGAGGGCGATACGATTATTCGAGCGGCTCTGGAGGCCGGTGTGCATATCAATGCTTCCTGCGGAGGCGAGGGGGTTTGCGGTAAATGCCGGGTCCTGATCGAAGACGGTATGGTCGACGGGGGAATTTCGGAAAAGCTCAGTGACGAAGAACAGCAAAAAGGCTATCGCCTGGCCTGTCTGGCAAAGGTCAAAAGCGATCTGGTGGTGCGTATTCCGGTTGAATCTACCATAGACGCCAGCGTACTGAAACTACAGGCCGCACCCCGCCGCACCGCCCACATCCGAGAATTTAATTTTGAGGAACTCAAGGAAAAGGGGCTGTTTGTCGCACCCGTGGAAAAAAAATACTTACAGCTTCCCGCACCCACCACCCAGGACAATTTACCTGATATTACCCGGCTGATCAGCTATTTGAAAGCCAAACACGATGAGCATCGTCTGGAAGTCGACCTTTCCGTGATTCGGAAAATTCCGGATGTGATTCGGGATGACGATTTTAAGGTCACCGCAACCCTGGTGCGGCCGGTGCGCAAGGTCGGCAAAACGCGCCTGATTAATGTTCAGCCAGGCGATACGACCGGCCAAAATTATGCCATAGCCATGGACATTGGGACCACAACGGTTTATGGCCAATTGATCAATCTGATTACAGGTGCCGTATTGGCCGAGCACGGAGAGTTTAACGGACAAATCAGTTACGGTGAAGATGTCATTTCACGAATCGTTTATGCGGAAAAACCGGGAGGTCTGGAAAAAATAAACGCGGTTGTCCTCCAAACCATCAATAAAATTCTGAATAGAATTGTCAAAAAATCTGATGTCGACCCGGAGGATATTTCCACCATCACCCTTTCCGGCAATACCACCATGACTCAGCTGATGCTGGCCGTCAATCCAAGCTTTATAAGGCGTGCCCCATATGTTCCGGCCGCCACCCTGTTTCCGCCTGTAAAGGCCGCTGACCTGGGAATGGATCTGGTCGGGCATGTTACCGCTTTGGTTTATCCAGCGGTTTCCAGTTACGTGGGCGGGGATATTGTCGCTGGTGTGATGGGATCCGGTATCTACCGCAGTGAGTCCCTGACACTTTATTTGGATGTCGGCACCAACGCCGAAATTGTGATCGGCAACCAGGAGTGGTTGGCATGCGCAGCCTGTTCCGCCGGCCCGGCTTTCGAAGGCGGAGGTCTGAAATTCGGAATGCGGGCTGCCAAAGGAGCCATTGAAGATTTCTCCATTGATCCGGTTACCCTTGAGCCGATGATTATCACCATCGGCAATGTGCGCCCCA
>JASFSK010000015.1:0-18837 GCA_050114455.1 Desulfobacterales bacterium
GTCACGTCTGGATGGTCCTAACTCTTGGTTAATTCAATTTATTGTTGAAATTACAAAATAGTTGAACCGACCCCGCAGCAAGCTGTGGGGAATTAACGCCTCTTAATTTACCATCGCTCTCGCTCTCAAGATGGGCAGAGTAATCGGTTTAATCTGCGAAATCGGTGGATTATGGTTATCTGACTATTCGGACTCCTTGCTCTGCAGAATCGATTTTTCAAAATCTTCGAAAAACTGGTTACGTTGTTTCCAGTCAGGGCCGAAATGCTTGTTGAAAAATCCGCCCAACTTTTCAAACAACCGTCCCCAAACAGGCTGGCCGCCTTTGAGGACCACATCTGCTAAAAAATCATCCAATTCACTCATCTTTTCCTTGGGCAGAAAGGATACCGCTCCCAGTTTAATGGACTTTTCAAGGGCTTCGGGTGTTAGGGCATAGGCTGTCAGCATCACGGTCGGAAAACCACGCTTAACAGACAGTTTCAACAAATCGAATCCATTCACCCCCATTATATCCAGAACAACAATATCAAAGGTGTAGCTCAACAGGTATTGGCGTGCGGTGTCATAATCGTTTGCTTTGCGGATAAAACACATATCCAGCACCTCTTCTACGGTATCCGTAACATCCACTTCGTCATCAACGATGAGAACGACCTTGTCTTTTAACAGATCTTTGCTATCCATCAGAATCTCTCCTTACCGGGGTGTTTGGTGTTTCGATCATTGGGATGTTGCTTAATTCAGAACTACTGATGTGCCGTAAAATCTGCTGCAAACCGAATATCAGAAATCGCCTCAGGCATATTGAATTTGGGCGAATTATTCTGAGATTTCTGACAATAACACTGTCGAAAGCGTTAAGTCAATGCCCATCCGATATGGGGCAAGACCACGACAATTGACCAGATTGCTATCCGATAAGAACTATGATAAGTCCAAACGCAAAGATCGCTTGGCGGTTCTGCTGCTGAAAATTGGGAAAGGATATCCATGTTCACCGCTCTTGAAAAAAAACAAATCAGAAAACTCAATCAACAATTATCCCGTCACATTACCTTGGGTCGGGTTGATTCCCAACACGCAAGCAATGAGCGTTTTAAAGATTTTTGTGAAAATTTGACCAGCTTGGCACCGAAAATTAAAATTACAACAGTGCAAACCAAAACCCAGACCTCCCCCCAAATTCACATAGGCAACGGCCTGCGATATCAGGCCATACCATCCGGTTACGAGCTGCAACCGTTTCTTGATGCACTGACCGCATTGGACTTGGGGTCCGCAAAAATTGCTGGGCCTTTAAAACACCGTTTGAATAAGAATAAACTACCGGCATTTTTAACGATTTTTATTTCACCCCAGTGCACATTTTGCCCCCGAACGGTTCGCGAACTGAACGCTTTGCCAATAACTTCTGAAAACATTCATTTGACTGTCATAGACGGGACCCTTTTCCCCGAAACGGTGGCAGACCACGATATCCGATCTGTACCAACGATTCTCTTGGAGGACCGGTTTCGATGGACAGGTTCGGTGGCCATTGAAGAACTTGTTGATGCCATCGTCACACGCAGCCCTTCAGCTCTGAGGCCCTCTTCCCTAGAAAGTATCATCAAAGAGGGAGGGGCCGGGCAACTGGCGGCCATGATGATCGAAGCTGAATTCCTATTTCCGGCATTCTACGATGTACTCACTCATGATAAATGGCCGATTCGACTAGGCGCCATGGTAGTTATGGAACAAATTATCGACGAGAATCCAGAGCTTTCGACTGAGGCCCTCGATCCTTTGTGGCAGCGTTTCCACCAGGTTGCCAGTCAAGTTCAAGGAGACATCCTGCATGTCTTTGGTGAAATCGGCGATCCCCGTTCGGTTTCATGGGTTGAGTCAATATTATCGGGAAATTTCGATCCGGAGGTAAAAGAGGCGGCCAAAGAGGCAGCAGATAAGATTTCTAAAATGAATGCCTAAGGGACCCGATTTATAACCAAATGAAGACATGATCACTTTGGCAAGAATTGTCTGTGTTTTTCAACCCAGAACCGTGAACCATCCAACCTAGACCACAAAAAAGCCCCGCCGCTATCACGACAGGGCTTTATTTTTGGAGTTATTCGCTGTAAGTTATTGGTTAATTGTCTCAAATGAAGGAAGCATCATACTCTAATTTAAAATAACCATAGCGCCTACTTTTCGCCCTTATCGGTCTTTTTCGCCGACGTCTTTTTTTTCTTGGTATCCGTTGCGTCCTTTTTTTTGGCTGGTGCCGCCTTGGCTTTTTTTACCGGTTTATCTTCTGTCGCTGCCTCGGCATTCGATTCTGTTTTGCCCTTCGATTCTTTTTTTTCGGCATTTTTAACCGTATCCTTCGGGGCGGCCTCTCTGGTTTCTAGCGCCGCCGCCTCTTTATCGGTCGGCTTGTCTTCTTTTTCGGCGGGCGGCTTCTTTGTTTTGGCCTCCTCGGCATTCTTATCTGCGGAAGCTGACTTTGTATCTATGGTTTTCTTTTTTTGTTTTGCTTGAGTTTTCGCCTTTTTTTTCTTGGCCTTTTTTTTCTTTGTATCTTCGATTGCTATCAATTCAACCAAGGACATGGGGGCGGCATCCCCCGGTCGCAATCCCAGTTTTATCACCCGGGTGTAGCCACCGGAAACCATACCAAACCGCTCACTGGCATGTTCGAACAGCTTGTGAACGACCTCTTTTTCCCTCACGATGGCGAGCGCTTGCCGTCTGGCATGCAAATCACCTCGCTTTGCCAGCGTAATCAAATGATCCGCCCAGCGGCTAACCTCCTTGGCTTTGGCCCCGGTGGTCTGGATACGTTCATATTTAAAAAGTGATGTGACCATGTTTCTGAACATGGCCCGCCGATGGCTCGGGGTTCGATTCAGTTTCAGGCCTGCTTTACGATGTCTCATTATGCTGTCTACTCTCCTTCCTCAGTCTCTTCCTCGGGTACTACAAACCCTTCAAGTTTCATCCCAAGCGAAAGGCCCATCTCAGTCAGGACTTCTTTGATCTCATTCAGAGATTTTCGGCCAAAGTTTTTGGTTTTTAACATCTCCGGCTCGGTCTTGCTGACGAGTTGATAAATTTTATTAATATCCGCGTTTTTCAAGCAGTTTGCACTGCGTACGGAAAGTTCGAGCTCTTCAACACTGCGGTAGAGATTGTCATTGAACTGGGGTGCTTCTTGTTCCTCCGCCTTGGTATCCTGTTTAGGCTCCAGCTGTTCGTCAAAATTGATAAACAGGGTCATCTGCTCTTTCAATATTTTTGCAGCATAGGCGATGGCGTCTTCCGGAGCAACGCTTCCATCGGTCCAGATTTCCATGGTCAGTTTATCATAGTCAGTACGTTGGCCGATACGCGCATTGCCAACTGTGAAGTTAGCCCGCTTGATCGGAGAGAAAACTGCATCGATCGGTATCGTGCCGGCCGGGTCATCCTCATCCTTGTTGGCTTCAGCTAAAGAGTAGCCTTTGCCAACTTTTACTTTCATTTCCATTTTCAGACTTGCTTTTTTCGAAAGTGTGGCAATAAGCTGCTTTTTATTGAGAACCTCACAATGCCCATCATCGCTGATAATATCAGCAGCCGTCACCTGACCTTCACCACTTGCCTCAATGCGGACTATTCTGGGTTCAGGATCTGCAACTTTAAAACGTACCTGCTTTAAATTCAGAATGATTTCGGAAACATCCTCAAGTACACCCGGGATTGCACTAAATTCATGCATCACGGCATCGAATTTAACGGATACAATGGCAGCGCCGTATAGAGAAGAAAGAATCACTCTTCTTAAGCTGTTACCGATGGTAATCCCAAAACCTCTTTCGAGAGGTTCACAAACAAACTTGCAATAAGAAGGGTTGCTGGTTACTTGAACTTTTTCTGGCTTCATCAACTCCTGCCAGTTCATATACATAAGTTCATCTGACGGCATTTTTTGATCTCCTGATTATTTCAGGTTTAGGTAATTTGACCACGATTCGCAGTCACTCTGCCTGGTTGCGATTGCATATACGATGCATTTGAGGTTATGTTATTTTGAGTAAAGCTCAACGATGAGCTGTTCCTGAATCGGCATGGTAAGATCTTCGCGCACCGGGAAGTTCTTTACCATTCCCTTCATGCTGTCTTTTTCAAGATCGAGCCACTGGGGGATCCCTCTTCGAACCACCGCATCGATTGAGTCTTGAAGTACCTGAATTTTCTTACTTTTTTCTCGCACTTCAACTGTATCGCCAATTTTAACAACGAACGAAGGGATATCAACGCGTTTGCCGTTTACCAGCATGTGTCTATGACGAACAAATTGCCGCGCCTGGGCGCGCGAGCTGGCAAATCCGAGCCGATATACAACGTTGTCCAATCGTCGTTCCAGCATCACAAGCAGGTTTGTACCGGTAATACCTTTCTGCCGTTCCGCTTTGTTAAAGAATAAATGGAACTGTTTTTCAGAAAGACCGTACATTCGTTTTACTTTTTGTTTTTCTCGCAGCTGAACACCGTAATCCGATGGTTTTCTGCCCCGGCGCTCTCCATGCTGCCCCGGCGGATATGCCCGTCTATCGAAAGCACATTTATCTGAATAACAGCGATCGCCTTTGAGAAAAAGCTTTAGATTTTCACGTCGGCATTGCCGACAAACTGAATCCGTATATCTTGCCAAGTTTTCCTCCCTTTGGTTTGACGAAACTGATTGATTTATCAGCTACTTAATCAATCAACTAAACGATTGTTTTACCTAAAAGCTCATGTAGGCGTTATTGGTTATTAGAATTTGATAACCGCCTCATATTACGATTCTATTCCTCTGAATTATTAACCTATGACTAATAACAAATAACAAAAAGCCTTCAATTGGGGCTATACCCTGCGTCTTTTCGGCGGTCGGCAGCCGTTGTGAGGAATGGGGGTGACATCTTTGATCATGACAACGCTGAATCCTATGGCTTGCAAAGCTCTCAAGGCAGATTCACGCCCCGGACCGGGACCTTTGACGTAAACTTCCACACTTCTCATACCATGTTCCATGGCTTTTTTTGCGGCATCTTGGGCTGCCAGTTGTGCAGCAAAAGGTGTACTTTTACGCGACCCTTTAAAGCCCTGAACGCCGGCACTTGACCAGGCAACAACGTTTCCGACCGCATCGGTTATCGTGACAATGGTGTTGTTAAACGTCGATTGGATATGAACAACCCCGTTGGCAACATTTTTCTTTACTTTCTTTTTGGTACGGGTTCTTTTTGCCATCTATAACGCCTCTGATGTTTTTAGTTAGTTATTGGTTATTGGCCGTAACCCCTATTGCGTATAGGAATGAGAGTTATTTGTTATAATTTATTCGTTGACAGATCAAATGAGACGGGTGGGATATTGAATTTCATCATTCAAATAGTTATGAAATCTGCTATTGTCGGGTTCTAATAACAAATAATTTTTTAACAATTAACAAATTGGTAATTGCTATTTCTTTTTAGCTCCGCCCTTTTTCTTGACTGCAGACCGTTTCGGGCCTTTGCGGGTGCGTGCATTGGTGCTTGTGCGCTGTCCCCTGACGGGCAGCGATTTACGATGGCGTAGTCCCCGGTAGCATCCCAAATCCATCAATCTTTTGATATTCATGGAAATTTGGGTACGAAGTTCACCCTCAACCTTATAGTCGTTATCAATGACCTTGCGGATATCGTTGATTTGTTCTTCCGTCAAATCATCAGTACTGGTATTCGGATCAATATTAAGCCGAGAGAGAATGTTTTGAGATGTGGTCTTGCCGATCCCGTAAATATAGGTCATACCAATTTCTATTCGTTTTTTTCTGGGTAAGTCAACCCCCGCGATTCTTGCCAAGCTGTATCCTCCTATCCCTGTCTCTGTTTGTGTCGTTTATTCTCACAAATAACCCGCACAACCCCTTTTCTTTTAACGACTTTACATTTGGGGCAAATTTTTTTGGCCGATGCTCTGACTTTCATCTGAGTCACTCCTCTTTGTAAATGAAGAATTTCAAATGACAAATGGCGAATCAAGGAATCCTGTCATTTTTATCAGGAACTGAAATGAACTTGATAGAATACCTTCATTGGTCTTTTTTCAATCGTCATTGTTCATTCATATCACTTTGACCGGTATGTAATTCTGCCACGAGAAAGATCGTAGGGTGAGAGCTCCACCGTCACGGTATCACCCGGCAGTATCTTAATAAAATGCATACGCATTTTTCCAGAAATATGTGCCAACACCTGGTGCTTGTTTTCCAGCTCAACCTTGAACATGGCATTCGGTAAAGTCTCGAGTACAACCCCCTCTACTTTTATTGCCTCCTCTTTAGCCATTGACTGCTCCTATCTCGCTTTTTCAAATATAGTTTGCCATTGAATCCGGCTGTGATGACAGTGTGTTCACATGAGAACACAGTTGATCGCCTATTAACGTCCTTTCATCTTGCCGCCGCCTTTTTTTAGAAAACCTTCATAGTGTCGGCTGAGCATATGAGATTCCATCTGAGCGACCGTATCAATCGCCACTCCAACAACAATGAGAAGGGCCGTACCACCGAAATAAAATGGGACGTTGAATCTCGAGATAAGAATCGACGGTAGCACACAGACTGCCGAAACATAGATGGCACCACCGAGCGTAATCCGGGTCAGGACTTTATCAATATAGTCTGCCGTACGCTTACCAGGGCGAATCCCGGGTATATACCCCCCAGCCTTTTTCATATTATCCGCGACGTCAACTGGATTAAAGGTAACTGCGGTGTAAAAATAGCAAAAGAAAAAGATAAACGCGACGAATAAAAGCTCGTAGATAGGATTCCCAGGCCGCATTGCAGCTGTGATATTCTGTATCCATTCGACTTTAACAAAACTGCCGATGGTCGCCGGAAACATAATAATTGAAGATGCAAAAATTGGCGGAATAACTCCGGATGTATTTATTTTTAACGGAAGATGTGTGCTTTGACCGCCATACATCCTGCGGCCCACCACCCGTTTGGCATATTGCACCGGGATACGGCGTTGACCCTGTTCAACAAATATGATAAAGGCCACAACCGCGATCATTAAAACGAGCAGAATCAAAATGGCGAAGATCCCCATCTCACCAGTAGAGAGCAGTCGGACGGTGTTAACGATAGCTGCGGGCAATCCGGTGACAATTCCGGCAAAAATGATCAAAGATATACCATTGCCGACACCTCGTTCGGTGATTTGCTCACCCAGCCACATGATAAAGGCCGTACCTGCTGTGAGGGTGATAACGGTCAGGAGTCGAAATCCCCAGCCGGCCATCAACACCACCGGTGCACCACCGGGGGATGTCATACTTTCCAACCCCACGCTAATGCCGAATCCCTGGATAATACTCAATACCACCGTGCCGTAGCGGGTGTACTGCGTAATTTTTTTTCGTCCCTGCTCGCCTTCTTTTTTCAACTGCTCAAGATGGGGAATGACGACCGTCAGGAGCTGCAGAATAATGGAAGCGCTGATGTAGGGCATAATGCCGAGTGCAAAGACAGACAGCCTTTCGAAAGCACCGCCGGAGAACATATTGAATATTCCGAATATCGTGCCTTCGGCTTGTGCAAAAAAAGAGGCCAGCGCAATGCTGTCGATTCCCGGGACCGGAACGTGTACGCCGACGCGATAGACGATGAGAAGACCCAGCGTAAAAAGGATTCTCTTTTTGAGTTCGGGTATTTTGAATATGTTTTGAAACCCGCCACCTATCATTATATGACCTCTACTTTGCCGCCAGCTGATTCAATTTTTTCCCTGGCAGTATTGCTGACTTTGTTCAATTTAATTTCCAGGGCGTAGTCTATGTCCCCGTGGCCCAGAAGTTTGATCCCATCTCTTTTACCGTTCACCAATCCGACCTGAACCAGCGCAGCTTCATCCACGACGCTGCCTTTCTCGAATCGTTTGAGATCCCGGATGTTGATTACGGCAAAGTTTTTTCTGAAGATATTGGTAAACCCGCGCTTGGGCAGCCGGCGATGCAATGGCATCTGACCGCCTTCGTATCCGGGCCGGACACCGCCGCCGGATCGGGAATTGTATCCTTTTGTTCCTCGACCGGCAGTTTTCCCGGTGCCTGATCCCACACCCCGTCCCACTCGTTTCGGGTCTTTGCGAGATCCTTTCGCCGGTGACAAATCATTTAGCTTCATCGGTCTTCTCCTCAGCTTTTACCAAATGCGAAACGGCATGGATCATCCCTCGCGTGGCGGGGGTATCCTGCAGCTCAACAGTCTTGTTTAATTTGGTTAATCCCATGCCTCTCAAGACTTTACGATGCTTTTCAGGTCGTCCGATCATACTTTTTACAAGCGTGATTTTGAGCATTGCTGCCATCAAAAATATCCTTTCTACAAATCCTCAACATTGATTCCGCGCCTGGCGGCAACCTGGTCGCGACTTTCAAGCTGTTGGAGTCCGGCTATGGTTGCTTTAACAAGATTGTGGGGATTATGAGATCCAAGACACTTGGTCAGAATGTTTTGAACGCCGACGGCTTCGAGCACTGCCCGCACCGCGCCACCGGCAATCACGCCGGTACCCTGGGCGGCAGGTTTCAGCATGACTCTTCCGGCGCCGAATCTCCCTATCACCTCGTAGGGTATGGTGCCCTCGATAAGCGGCACGTTGACCATGCTCTTTTTCGCTTTTTCAACACCTTTACGAATGGCTTCCGGCACCTCTCCGGCTTTGCCAAGTCCAAATCCAACTGAGCCGTCACCATCACCGACGACAACAATGGCACTAAAACTGAATCTGCGACCACCCTTTACGACTTTGGCCACCCGGTTGATATGGACCACTTTATCAATTAATTGAATTTCATCTGTATCCTGCTTAAACAAGTGCCTGCCTCCTTGCCTCGCTATAAAAGATTAAAACGCGTACCATGCAGCATTAAAAAACCAAACCGGCTTTGCGGGCCCCTTTTGAGAGGGATTCGACCCGTCCGTGATATAAAAAACCATTGCGATCAAACACTACCTTTTTGATACCCTGATCAAGCGCACGCTCGCCGACGAGCTTACCGACAAAATTGGCCGCCTCGATCTTGTCTTTGAATTTGGGAGTATCTTTCGCCTGCTTATCGGCAGTTGATGCGGACACCAGGGTGTGGCCGACGGTGTCGTCTATTATTTGGGCGTAAATGTGTCTCGAACTGCGAAACACACTGAGCCTGGGTCGTTGCGGCGTTCCCTTGATTTTTTTCCTGATTCTTTTCTTTCTCTTCAGACGCGCCTGCTGTCGAATGTTCATGGACCCCATTTTTTTAACCTCATTTAGTTGACGAATGACGATTTGAAAAATTTTTTTTATCTTTATTATTTAATTTCTATCTTTACTATTTAAATGGTGCAGCAGAGCGACATCCACAAATATTCAATAATCATTCTTCAATCTTCAATTTATTTAGTCCCGGTCTTACCGGCTTTTCTGCGAATGTGCTCCTCGGCATACTTGATTCCCTTACCTTTATAGGGTTCGGGCGGTCTAATCCGCCGAATGGCAGCCGCTGCCAGGCCGACTTTTTGTTTGTCAATCCCCATCAATTTAATGTTGTTGTTTTTTGCAACGGTTGCCGAAATCCCCTCCGGCAAATCATATGCAACCGGATTTGAGTAGCCGACGTTAAGAATAATTTGCTTACCACTCAGCTCGGCACGGTAACCGATGCCATTAACTTCCAGATCGCGTTCAAAACCTTTTGTCACCCCCATAATCATGTTGGCGACCAGACTTCGGGTAAGTCCCTGCAATGCCCGGCTGCGCCTGTCAGAGGTCTCCATGGTGACGTTCAGGTATCCATCTTTAATTTTCAAATCAATCGCCGGGTGGATGGAACTGCTCAGTTTGCCTTTCTCCCCTTCAACTGTCAGCGATCTGTTTGCGTATGTTACTTTGGTTTTATCCGGTATCGGTACCGGTTCCTTTCCTACTCGGGACATTTACTATTCTCCTGGATTAAGCTGCATAGTTGAATAAAAGCGTTCAACGGTCACCAACTCTTACCAGACATGGCAGAGGATTTCACCACCGGCGTTTAATTGACGCGCTTTTTTATCGGTCATCACTCCCTGTGAAGTCGATAAAATTGCGATCCCCATACCGTTAAAAACCGGTTTTATATCTTTGCATTTGACGTAAACCCGCCGGCTGGGTTTGCTTATCCGCTTGAGGCCGTAGATGACATTGGATTGTCCGGGGCCATATTTGAGATAAAGTCGCAAAATACCTTGCTTGCCGTCTTTCAGGAACTTGTAGTTGCGAATGTATCCTTCATTTTTTAATATTTTCGCCAGTTCGATTTTTACGGTCGATCCCGGAACATCCACGCTGTTGAATTTTGCCTTGGCCGCATTTCGAATGCGGGTTAACATGTCGGCTATTGGATCACTCATCGCCATTATTTTCTCCTGTTATTCTGGTCAGTTGCTTCTTATCTCCGGTGCCTGGTATCATTCATTCCGATGGTTATAGATTTAAAAATGGCTTTAATTGTTGAGGAGCAGCCCAGGCATCGAGCTATCGGAGACAATTTGCCATCGATTGGCCAGCCATTACCAATTGCGGGCAACCGACGTCAAGCTGTGGCGGTCGCCTTCCGCCAGGCGGGTCACCAGCTTGATTTTACAACTCCCGGTAATTTGCCTTGCGATGCAAAATTACGAAAGCAGATCCGACAAATACCAAACTTTCTCAAATACCCTCTGGGCCGGCCACAAACCGGGCACCTGTTGTAAGTCCTTACTTTGAATTTAGGTTTTCGCGTCGCTTTTATTCTAAGCGCTTTTTTTGCCAATTCGTCCCCCTATTGTGAGAAAGGTTCCTTGAACCTCAGTTCCGAAAGGGCATCCCCATTAACCGGAGAAGCTCTTTTCCCTCTTGATCGTTTTGGGCTGATGTCACAATACTGATGTTCAACCCTTTTATTCTGTCAATTTTATCGTAGTCAATCTCTGGAAATATAATGTGTTCTTTGATCCCTAATGAATAATTGCCACGACCGTCGAATGCTTTTCCTGAGATACCCCTGAAGTCACGCACACGGGGTAAAGCGACATTCACTAATTTGTAGAAGAAATCATACATGCGCTTGCGTCGCAATGTTACCATACAGCCAATTGGCATCCCTTCTCTCAGTTTAAAAGCAGCAATTGACTTTTTTGCCCGGGTTATAACCGGATGCTGTCCGGCGATAATTTGAAGCTCTTCGATTGCAGCATCCAGTAACTTGATGTTTTGAATCGCTTCTCCCATCCCCATGTTCAGGACAACTTTCTCAAGTCTGGGCACCTGCATGATATTTTTATAATCAAAGGCTTTAATCAGTTTAGGAATTGCTTGTTTTTCATAGAACTCTTTTAGCTGTGACATTCTGTTCCTCCGGCAGACGCGTCTATGTATCCAGTGCTTCGTTGCATTTGACACAGACACGAACCTTATTCCCATCCTCGAGCCGCTGCATCCTGATCCGCGCAGGTCCAACACATTTGCCGCACATCACCATGACATTCGACCATTGGATCGGCATTTCCTTTTCAACAATTCCGCCCTGTCTGTTTTGGTTGGTCGGCTTGCTGTGGCGTTTGACCATATTAATTTTTTCGACGAGAATGCGATTTTTTTTGCGATAAACTTTAAGAACTTTGCCGATTTTTCCCTGATCTTTACCGACAATGACTTTAACCTTATCGTCCTTTTTTATATAGCACTTATTTGTCAACATAAGCAGTTATTCTCCAAGACCTTTTTGGATCGACAGATGTATATTTAACCTAATTTATCTTCCCTTTAAATCGATAGGATTCCATAATTCGTCAATTGTCGTTCGTCATTCGTCATTCACAGTACCTCTGGTGCCAGTGAAATTATTTTCATAAACCGTTTGGCACGCAATTCCCGGGCGACGGGACCGAAAATTCGTGTTCCAATGGGTTCCCTGGCTGCATTAATCAGAACCGCGGAATTATCGTCAAAACGGATGAAAGATCCATCCGGTCTCCTTATTTCCTTCTTGGTTCTTACAATAACCGCTTTGAGCACTTCTCCTTTTTTCACCTTGGCATTCGGTATGGCCTCTTTGACAGATACCACGATGATATCCCCAATAGATGCATACCGTCTTCGGGAGCCGCCGATGACCTTGATACAATAAAGTACCTTGGCCCCGGAGTTGTCGGCCACGGTTAAGCGCGTTTCTGCCTGAATCATTTTTCTCTATTCCCCTTACAATCAAACAGCCTTTTCAACGATTTTGACGACCCGCCACCTCTTGGTTTTGCTTATTGGACGGGACTCTGAAATCAGCACCTTATCACCGATCTGACAATCATTTTGATCATCGTGGGCGGCGAATTTAGTACGCCTCCTGACATATTTTAGATACAAGCGGTGCTTAACCAATCTTTCCACCAGCACGGTTACTGTTTTGTCCGCTTTATTGCTGGTGACCGTAGCGATCATTTGTCTCTTTGTTCCTCGTTGTTTCATGCCGGCCACTATTCTTTATCTTTATTGTTGTTTGTGGTGACTTCTGCGATAATTGTCTTTAACCTGGCAATTTCTCGTTTCGTCAGTTTCATTCTCTGGGGATTTTCAAGCTGACCGATTTCATGTTGAAATCTCAGATTAAATAACTCCTCTTTCAGATCTGCGACTTTGCGATGCATTTCTTCCAGGTTCAGGTCTCTAATCTCACTGGCCTTCATATGCTATCGCTCCTCTCAATAAATTTGGTTTTGACTGCAAGTTTATGGGCGGCAAGCCGCAGGGCTTCTTTGGCCAGGTCTTTAGATACCCCCTGCATTTCATACAGAACTCTGCCGGGTCTGATGACGGCCTCCCATCCTTCCGGAGATCCTTTTCCTTTGCCCATCCTCACTTCAGCAGGCTTTTTTGTAAACGGCTTATCAGGAAAAATACGAATCCAGATACGCCCCCCCCTTTTAATGTGACGGGTCATCGCAATACGGGCGGCTTCGATTTGCTTGGCACTCAATTTCCCGCATTCCGTGGCCTGTAACCCGTATTCTCCAAAATTCAATGTGCAGCCACGCCGGGCAACTCCACGCATTTTTCCTTTTTGCTGTTTGCGATACTTGACTTTTTTGGGGCTCAGCATGTTGTTCTCTCCACATGTTATAGTTATTTGTTAATTGCTATTCGTTATTGAAGCTTGATGATCAATGAAATTAATCTAATGTTGTTATTCCTTCTCAGTCAACAACCAATAGCTAATAACCAATAACTAGCTAGCGATCTCAACTTGATCTTTTTTCAATACCTCTCCTTTGAACACAAACACCTTAACGCCGATGATACCATAAGTTGTTCGTGCTTCAATAAAGCCGTAGTCGATATCCGCCCGGAGCGTATGAAGTGGCACCCTTCCTTCCCGATACCATTCCGTCCGGGCCATTTCAGCACCCCCCAGCCTTCCGGAGCAAATTATCTTCACACCCAGGGCACCGAATCGCATGGCGGAAGTCACGCCGCGTTTCATGGCGCGTCGAAAAGCGACCCGCCTGACAATTTGCAGCGCAACATTTTCGGCGACAAGTTGGGCTTCGATCTCCGGTTTTCTGATTTCCTGGATGTCAATGAGCACTTCGTGGGAAGTCATCTTCTCGACATCTTTTTTCAGCTGCGATATCTCAGATCCCTTTTTACCGATGACAATCCCCGGCCTGGAGGTATAGATTCTCAATCGAACGCGCTTGGATGATCGTTCAATTTCAATTCTGGAAACACCTGCGTGATAAAGCTTCTTTTTGATGAATGTCCGAAGCTTATGGTCCTCCAGGATATACTGGGCGTATTTTTTCCCCCCGAACCACCGCGATTCCCAAGTTTTGACGATTCCAAGTCTTAATCCGATTGGATTTACTTTCTGGCCCAAGCTCTACCTCCTTTTTTACACCGACGTTTCTTCTGCTAAAGTTACGGTAATGTGGCTGGTTCTCTTCAGGATGCGTGTCCCTCTGCCGCGTGCTCTGGCTTTCCAGCGTTTCAAAACAGGACCCTGATCAGCGGTGATGTTACGGATAACCAGCAAATCGATATCAATGTCCGCATTATGATCTGCATTGGCAACGGCCGATTGAACTATTTTTTCGAGTATACCAGCCGCTTTTTGAGGCATAAATTTAAGAATCTGAATTCCGCTTTCCACAGGTTTACCCTTCACGGCACCAATCACTTTATGCACTTTGCGCGGTGAGATGCGAACATATTTTGAAACGGCTCTAACCTCCATGTCGCTATTCCCCTTTGCCTATTAATTAAAGCCTTGGATGGTGTATTACCTTTTTAGTTTGGACTTCTTGTCACCGGCATGACCGTAGAATGTACGGGTGGGTGAAAATTCACCCAATTTATGCCCTACCATATTTTCCGAAACGAAAACCGGCACAAATTTACGGCCATTGTGTACAGCCAATGTAATCCCAACCATTTCCGGTACAATCGTAGAACGTCTTGACCATGTTTTGATGACTCTGTTGCTGCGAGACTCCTGGGTCACCAACACCTTATTCATGAGTTTCGCCTCGACATATGGTCCTTTTTTTAACGATCGTGGCATAGATACCCTCAGCTATTGGTTATTGGTTATTGGTTATTTTTTGCTGCGCGTTTTAACGATCAGCCGATCACTGCTTTTATTCTTACGCGTTTTGTAACCCTTGGTGGGAACCCCCCAGGGACTGCATGGATGACGACCGCCGGAAGATCTTCCCTCTCCACCACCCATGGGATGATCTACCGGATTCATCGCAACTCCTCTGACCTTTGGCCGTCTGCCAAGCCACCGTTTGCGGCCGGCCTTACCAAGATCGATATTTTCATGGGTCACATTGCCCAATTGTCCGACGGTAGCTTTACAATTAATCAAAACCATGCGAACTTCACCGGAGGGCAGCTTAATCAAGGCGTAGCGATCTTCCTTCGCCATCAGTTGGGCATAGGTTCCCGCACTTCGCACAATCTGCCCGCCTTTTCCAAATCTGAGCTCAATGTTATGAATCTGAGTTCCCAGGGGTATATTGCTCAGCGGGAGTGTATTTCCCGGCTTGATATCGGCATCCGGGCTTGATTCTACAACATCGCCGACTTTAAGATTCACCGGGGCCAGGATATAGCGTTTCTCACCGTCCACATAATGTAGGAGTGCAATTCTGGCCGAACGGTTCGGATCGTACTCGATTGATGCTACCTTGGCTGGAATACCGATTTTATCCCGCTTAAAGTCAATGACCCTGTAATGGCGTTTATGACCGCCACCGCGATGTCTGCATGTAATTCGGCCTTTGGCATTGCGGCCGCCGGATTTTTTTATGACTTTCAGCAACTGCCTTTCCGGTTTGGTTTTTGTTATCTCTTCAAATGAGGAATAAGCTTGAAAGCGTCTTCCTGGAGATGTCGGTTTAACCCTTCTAATTGCCATTGATAGCTCCTAATTCTAAACACCTTCAAAAAAATCAATCCGCTCGCCGGGCATTAACTTCACAATGGCCTTTTTCCAATCCCGACGTTTTCCAATAATCCGACCCCGCTGTTTGATCTTACCCCTGACCTGCATGGTTTTGACTTCCGATACCCTCACATTGAAAACGGTCTCGATCGCCCGTTTAATTTCAATCCGATTCGCCCGCCGGTCCACTTCGAAAGTTAGCTGATTGTACAGTTCTTTTTGGATGCTGGTCTTTTCTGTTATCAGAGGTCTTTTGATAATCTCGTTGGCAATCATGCAAGCAGCCTCCCTTCAATGTTCTTTACCGCAGGCTCCAGCACCACCAGCATCCGGTACTTTAGAATGTCATAAACATTCAGGCCTTCGCTTCTGAGCACCTTCACATTGGGTACGTTTCTAGCGGATAATTCCAAATTGTCATTCGGCTTTTCGGTAACAATCAAAGCGTTTTTAAGCTTCAATGTTTTCAGGACGCCGGCAAATTTTTTTGTTTTGATTTCATCCAATTCGAACTGGTCCAGCACCACCAGTTCATTTTCAAGCAATTTGCTGCTCAACGCCATCTTAAGTGCTAATTTTCTGACCTTTTTGGGAACTCTATAAGAATAATTTCTCTTATCAGGGCCGAAAACCACACCGCCGCCCCTTAGCAATGGGGACTTGATGTCACCGCGACGCGCCCGCCCCGTGCCTTTTTGACGAAAAAGTTTTTTCCCGCTGCCTCTGACATCGCTGCGATGTTTGACTGCTGCCGTCCCGGACCGTCGGTTTGACAGCTGCATGGTGACGACCTCATGCAAGACACTTGGCTTAACCGGGATGGCGAATACATCATCCGCAAGCTCAACCTGTGAAATTTGTTTGCCTTCTATATTTTGGACATCGATTACCGGCATATGTTTCCTCATTTTCTATTATCAATACTTTTACAGATCATTTTATGATCTCATGGTGTGGACACGAAATCATGGAGGTAATTTTATCCGATTATTTCTGGCTGAATTTGGGTTTATGGATCACGACCAGACCTGATTCTGACCCCGGTACAGCACCTTTTACCAGCAGCACATTTTCCTCAGCGCGGATATCCACGATTTCAAGATTGCGAATCGTTTTGCGATCATTGCCGTATTGCCCGGGCATCTTCTTGCCTTTGATAACCTTGGCCGGCCATGCACTGCACCCGATGGATCCCGGACGACGGATGTTCCGGCTGCCGTGCGTGAGGGGTCCCCGGTGAAACCCATGGCGTTTGATTGTACCTGAAAAACCGCGACCTTTTGAGGTTCCCACAACATCAACGCGATCACCGGTTTTGAACATCTCGACCGTGAGTTCCTGGCCAAGACTGTAGTCAGCCGGATTTTCTACAGAAAATTCTTTTAAATATCGAAAACATTGATCGCCGCTCTTTTGAAAATGGCCCTGCAACGGTTTGTTCACCCTCTCTTTTCTCTTGCCAATAAATCCAAGCTGCAGAGCGTCATATCCGTCAGTGTCTTTGGTTTTTACCTGGGTTACCACGCACGGGCCTGCTTCGATGACGGTTACCGGCACAAATCTTCCCTCCGGTGTGAACACACCCGTCATCCCCAATTTTTTGCCTAAAATACCTCTACTCATAGCCCAACAAGTCCTTTTGCACAGCTTTATAATTTTTTTGGCCTCTGCCAAATTAGCAGAGGCTTTACAGTCCATGGAGACGGTAACCAAGAATTTGACAAGTCGGGATTGAAAAGCCTTTCTTGAGCGTCAATCTTCAACTGCCAATATAAGGATGGCAAGCTATAGCTTTATCTCAACATCGACCCCCGGGGAAAGATCCAACTTCATCAGAGCGTCAACGGTTTGTTGAGTAGGCTCGAGGATGTCTAGCAGTCGCTTGTGTGTTCGCATTTCGAATTGCTCACGTGACTTTTTGTCGATGTGGGGCGAACGCAGAACGCAAAATTTATTGATACGTGTCGGCAAGGGGATTGGGCCCACAACTTTTGCACCGGTTTTAGCCGCCGTATCAACGATGTCCGATGCAGACTGATCCAGCAGTTTGTGATCGTATGCCTTGAGTCGGATCCTAATCTTGGTGTTCGTTATCATTGATTTCAATCTTTCTTTTTATTCGATAATATCACTAACGACTCCGGCACCCACCGTGCGCCCGCCTTCGCGTACCGCAAATCGAACCTCTTTTTCCATCGCTATCGGTGTGATCAGCTGCGCTTCAATCGTTACATTGTCACCGGGCATCACCATCTCCACCCCCTCCGGCAATGTCAACACCCCGGTCACATCCGTCGTACGAAAATAAAACTGCGGTCGATATCCACTGAAAAACGGCGTGTGACGTCCACCCTCCTCCTTGCTCAATATATATACCTCGGCCTTAAACTTCGTGTGCGGCGTAATCGTTCCCGGAATCGCCACCACCTGGCCACGCTCCACATCCTCGCGCTTCGTGCCCCTCAACAACACGCCAATGTTGTCGCCCGCCTGACCCTCATCAAGCAGCTTGCGAAACATCTCAACTCCCGTACATACCGTCTTTAACGTCTCGCGTATCCCCACTATCTCCACCGCATCGCCAACATGGATAATCCCGCGCTCTACCCGGCCCGTCACCACCGTGCCGCGCCCCGATATACTGAACACATCCTCTATCGGCATCAAAAACGGCTTGTCTACATCTCGCTCAGGCTCCGGTATATAACTGTCTATCGCATCCATTAACTCAAACACACACTTGACCTCTTCTGCTTCCGGATCCTCACTCTCCAAAGCCTTCAACGCACTGCCGCGTATGATCGGCGTGTCATCGCCAGGAAATTCATACTTGTCCAACAACTCGCGCAACTCCAACTCCACCAACTCTATCAACTCATCATCATCGACCATGTCGCATTTATTTAAAAATACCACGATCTTCGGCACGCCCACCTGACGCGCCAACAATATGTGCTCGCGCGTCTGTGGCATCGGACCATCATCGGCCCCTACCACCAATATCGCCCCGTCCATCTGCGCCGCTCCCGTGATCATGTTCTTGATATAGTCCGCATGACCCGGACAATCCACATGCGCATAATGACGCATCTCGGTCTGATACTCAACATGCGCTGTGGCAATCGTTATCCCTCGCTCCTTTTCCTCCGGCGCCTTGTCAATCTGATCAAATGGAACATAGTCCGCCATCCCCTTTAATCCTAAATGCTTGGTGATCGCCGCTGTTAACGTCGTCTTGCCGTGATCAATATGGCCGATCGTTCCCACGTTGACATGCGGCTTGGTCCGCTCAAACTTTGCCTTCGACATGTTTCCATCCTCCCCTTT
>JASFSK010000016.1:0-18632 GCA_050114455.1 Desulfobacterales bacterium
ACAAGGGGCAACACATCATGGCAAACGAAGGACAGATTGTAAAAAACCAAGACGGATCATTGAAGGTTCCCGATCATCCCATCATTTCATTTATCGAAGGTGACGGCATCGGACCGGATATCTGGCAGGCCGCGCAACTGGTAATGGACAATGCGATCCAAAAAGCATACAGCGGCAAGAGACGGATCAATTGGCTCGAAGTGCTGGCCGGTGAAAAAAGTTATCAGGAGACGGGTACCTGGCTTCCCGACGAGACGCTCGATGCCATTAAAAAAAACGTAGTGGCAATCAAGGGCCCGATGACTACCCCGGTGGGAAAAGGAATTCGAAGCCTCAATGTTGCCATTCGGCAAAAACTGGACCTATATGCCTGTGTGCGACCTGTCAGATACATAGATCACGTACCCAGTCCGATGAAACACCCGGAGCACATCGACATGGTCGTTTTCAGGGAAAACACGGAAGATCTCTATGCCGGTATCGAATACCAGGCCGGCAGTGCCCCGGCCGACAAGCTTAGAAAATTTTTAAATGAACAGATGGGTGCCGCCTTGCACAAGGAAACCGGGCTGGGCATCAAGCCCATCAGTGCCAAAAATACCAAACGCCTGGTGGCCGCTGCGATCGCCTATGCCATCGATAAAGGTCGTTCGAGCGTAACATTGATGCACAAAGGCAACATCATGAAATATACCGAAGGTGCCTTTGCAAAATGGGGCTATGAAGTGGCCCGTGAACAGTTCGGCTCCGACATCATCACGGAAAAAGAACTCTACGAAAACCTCAAGGGGAAGTTACCGCAAGGCAAGGTGTTAATCAAGGATCGCATTGCGGACATGCTGTTTCAGCAGGTCCTGCTCAGACCGGATGAATTCGACGTGATTGCCACACCCAACCTGAATGGTGACTATTTGTCGGATGCACTGGCTGCCCAGGTCGGCGGACTGGGCATGGCACCCGGTGCGAACATTGGTGACAGTTGTGCTGTATTTGAGGCGACCCATGGAACCGCACCCAAGTACGCCGGTCTTGATAAGGTCAATCCGAGCTCCCTGATCCTGTCGGGAGCCATGATGCTCGACCATATGGATTGGCGACAATCTTCCGAATTGATCCGGCAAGCGCTTCAGGCCACCATCAAATCAGGCACTGTCACCTATGACCTGGCGCGTCAAATCGAAGGGGCCACGGAAGTCAAATGTTCGGAGTTTGCCCACGCCATTGTGGAACATATGGGGTGATTATAGAAAACAGTGGTCGGATTCGTCTGGATTCCACATCCAACCATCTATAAGGAGCAAGCAGTTATGGAAACTTATTATAAATCGGAAGATCTTCCAAAATTTGAAGAAATCGGCGAAGAGGCTCCGGAACTGGCAAAAAAGTTTTTTGATTATTACGGTTCAGTTTTTGCCGATGGAGACCTGAGCGAAAGAGAAAAAGCGCTCATTGCTTTGGCGGTGGCACACGCTATTCAGTGTCCATACTGCATCGATGCTTACACTCAAGCCTGCCTGGAAAAGGGTTCGAACCTGGCCGAGATGACAGAGGCGGTTCATGTCGTTACGGCCATCCGGGGGGGTGCGTCTCTTGTGCACGGAATTCAAATGCGCAATCATGCTCAAAAAATGTCCTTATAAATGAAAATTTTTTTAGAGAAAAGATCATGAATGTCGTCCCGTTCCAATCGACCATCGCCGAACACAATCTCGTACTGGTGCGCAATGTCACGCATACCCTGCAGATTAACCTGGGTTTGCTCTGCAATCAGAAATGCCGGCACTGCCATTTGAATGCCGGACCGAATCGCCGGGAAAACATGGATTTAAATACGGTTGAAGCGGTAATAGAGTATGCCGAGCGAAACAAATTCGAGACGATTGATATTACCGGCGGAGCGCCGGAGCTGAATCCGAATCTTGGTTATCTGATAGAGAAAATCGCACCGTTTGCATCAAGGATTATGCTCCGTTCCAATCTCTCTGTAATGAAAGACAAACTGGACGATTTGGTTGATTTGTTGAAATCTCACCAGGTGGTCATTGTGGCCTCGTTTCCCTCCATTAACATTACTCAGACCGATTCCCAGCGAGGTGATGGAATTTTCAATGCAAGTATAGCTGTTTTAAAAAAACTGAACGCCATCGGATATGGATCCAATGATGAGGGCTTGGAGCTGAATCTGGTATCCAACCCCACCGGCGCGTATCTTCCGCCCACCCAGGAACAAGCTGAGAAAAGATTCCATCAGGTCCTGGAAAACAAGTGGGGGGTGGTGTTCAATAACCTTTTCGGTTTTGCCAATGTACCGCTGGGAAGATTTCGTCAATGGCTTGTAACATCTGGAAATTTTGAAAAATACATGGCAAAGCTCTCAGATAATTTCAATTCCTGTGCTGTTGAGGGGCTCATGTGCCGAACACTGGTATCTGTATCATGGGATGGGTATCTCTACGATTGTGACTTTAATCTTGCGAGGGGATTGCCAATGACTGGACAAAAAATTCACGTTTCAGACATGGAAGCCCCCCCCCGACCCGGAAGTCAAATCGTTACCGCAGATCATTGCTACACCTGTACGGCCGGATCCGGGTTTACATGAGGCGGCGCTATTAAAACCTGAGTTCAGGGTTAATATGTTTAAGAGATAGGGTGGTCAGGTGCCGGGAATCACGGGTCCACCTTAATCACTACCAGAGTAATATCGTCCTCCGACGCCTCATCTCCTCGGAATTGCTCAAGCGCCTCGGTGACGGTGTCCACCATCTGTCGGGCAGACGCCGTATGGTTATTGCGGATAATTTCCATTAACGCTTCTTTTCCAAACATCTCGCCGGTACTATTGAGCATCTCCCAGATGCCGTCAGTACCAATCACAATAATCTGACCGGCTTCTAAGGTTCGCTGAAAAGAGTCGTATTCAATAGAGTGGTCAAATCCAAGCGACACGCCTTGACCTTTGAGTTCATCAAACGCGTCCATGGAAGGGTTGTAGACCAGGGCTGGGTCATGCCCGGCGCGAACCCACCGTATTTTCGTTTTACTCTCCGTGAGTTCGCAGTAGAAAAAGGTCATGAAATTCCCGGTCTGGGCGGTGTCCAGACTCAAATGTCGGTTGACGTCAGTGATGATGCCGGCAGCATCTCCAGGCATGGAAGCCCGCAGCATAATCAATGCTCGTGCGGTCGCCATCAGCAGGGCCGAAGAGACGCCGTGACCAGAGACGTCCCCCACGACCACGGCCAGTCCGGTCTGACCGTCTCGATAGGTTTCGATAAAATCGTAATAGTCGCCGCCGGTCTCATCGCAATAGATGCTGGCACCCGCGATGTCAAATCCGGGGAGTGAAGGATCGCTCCGGGGCAAAAGACTTTGTTGTACCTCCTGCGCGAGTCCCAGGGCCCTGCTCATGCGCATGTGTTCCTCGATCTTGGGCACGATTTCATTGAACGCGTGGAAGGGTCCTTCTTATCGACTCCAACGATAAACGAAGACATGCGTCGAGACCAACGGGCGGTGGTTTCACTTGCCACAAGGGCATAGGCGATCTTGATGTCCATTCCGGCGACACCGGCAAACGATCCGTCCGGGTATCGATAGGGTATGGAAACGGTCAATGTGAGCTGGCGGGTCGTGGCATCCACGATCGGCAGCCAGGTTAGCGTATTTGAATTTTTTGCCATTTGATACCAGGGTCGCTGCCGCGGATCGTAACCCGGCGGATAGCCGCCATGGCCCGGGTATGAAATATGAACCCCGCTGTCCAGGCTTACATAAGCCCAGAGAAGCCCCTCACCGTACTGATGGCCGAGGTTTTTTAGGGTTGTACTCAGCCGTGCGAGCCTGGCAATGTCTCCGGCCACTTTTTCCTTGGTCGTACCGGGGGCCAAGAGGAAGTTGGGGTATTCGCGGCTGATATGTTTGTGGGAGACAACGCGGCCCTCGGAGCGGATTGGATGATTTGTCGATTCTGCCATATCTTTGGGGGCTGACCGCGGATTGTCGAAGTCGGAAGCATAGTACAGCCTGGTAGGAGGTGGCGGGGGCAGGGCCAAGGCGAGCTCCGCACGGGCGGCCAGTCTCTTGAGGGCCTGCTCGGTCGCGAATCCACCTGAGTCAATGAGATCGGCATAGCTGCGGGTAGCACGCACCATCTCTTTAGTGATCCTCTCCTTGAGTGTATTTTGGGCTTTCCCGCTAATTGTTTTTCCCAATCGCCGGGACGCATTCTGGGTGATCCAGGTGACCGCCAGCAATGGAATTAGACTGGCAGCAACAAGAACCAGGAAGTGTTTCCAGCGCAGCTTCATGACCCCTCCCATATTCCAACTCGGCGGCCTCAGTCCTGCGGGAATCTATGCATTACCGACGAGCATGTCGATCATAATCAAATGATGTTTTCTTTCTATCCACCGGACCTGCGAAATAGCATGAAACATTATTTCAACTTCTTTGGTTGTTTTTCATCCGCCTGCTCGGCAGCAATGGCTGCTGCCGCAGCAGCTTCCGCAACTTTTTCATTCACTTTATTGTTTTCAGATCCGGTTGCTTCCGGCGGCAGGTACACCGTCACGTTGCGATGCGCAAATTCGATCCCGTTTTCCCGGAATGATTCCTGCATCATTCGAAACACCTCGCGCCGAACAACGAACTGCTCGCCGGGAATGGTTTTGAACTTGACCCGCATGATCATGGCCGAGTCGTCCAGTTCTCTGACGCCCTGGGATTTGATTTTATCCAGCATGACAGGCCCCATTTCCGGGTCTTTCATGATTTTTTTATTGATCTTCTTGATAATCTTTCTGACCTTATCCACATCGGTGTCATATCTCACCCGAAAATCCAGTTTGGATATAATATAGTCCCGGCTGTTGTTGGTTACCGTGCCCATGCTGCCGAAGGGAATCGTATGAACCGGTCCCCGGGGATTGCGGAGTCTCAACGAACGCAGAGAAATGTGCTCCACCATACCTTTGGTGCCACCGGTTTCGATAAAATCACCCACCCGAAAGGCGTCGTCGATCAGAAAAAAAACACCTGAAATAATGTCCTTGACAAGAGTTTGGGCGCCGAAGCCGATGGCCAGACCGAGCACGCCGGCGCCGGCAATCAGGGGGCCGATGTTAACCCCCAGCGACGACAGCACAATCAGCGAAACAATAACGAACATGACGGCCAGCACAAATTTGCGCAGCAGCACCAGTAGGGTTCCCATGCGCGAGCCACCGGCGCCGCCCTCCTCGGCTTCTTCGTCGTCGTCGGGCATTTCCTCTTTGAGCTTCTGATCGATTCTGGCCTTGAAAAGCTGCCAGGTAATGAAACTAATCAGTAAAATCAAAATAATGCTCAGGGCGCTGCGGGTGAACATGCGGCCGATCTGAATATCGATGCCCCATAGGCGCAGGGACCCAAAGAAAAGAAACGCGATCAGAAAAATACGAAAAAACCGCCGGATCAAGGGAACGTAGTGGGCGATATCCCGCTTTTCGGAAGCCTCCGGCAGTTCCTCTGTCTTCCGCGGTTCCTCGTCACTCAGGTCGATGGTTTCGCGGCCCTCCCCCGAGGCTATCTTCAACAGGCGCTGAACCCATTGATCGATGCCGATGACAATTGGAATCAAAAAAATGCTGAGGAGGAGATTGACGACCCTAACATTTTCCTCGTTGAGCGCCTTGGCCACCCAGGTTCCGCCGGCCACCAACACATAGACAATGGCAAAATACTGCCAGTTGCGTGCGAATGCCGCCCGAAATGCACCGACGTCTGCACCCGGGACCGCGCCCATAATCGCCTGGCTCACCCGCCGCCGGCTTTGCCAGACCATGACCAACAGGGCCAGGATGATGCCAACACCGGCCAAACTGTACGTTGTCAGAAATAACTGCCTGTTCACAGCCAGCTGTTCGAAGACAAGTGCGATGCCGGCAAAAAAAGCAGCGACAAATAAGATTCGAATGAACCATTTATACAGAAAAACGGCATCCCGGTCTTCCATGGGGAATAATCGCAGCGAGGAGGCTGACGGAGAAAATATGATTCGAGCAGCGAAAGCAAAGGCAATGACGTAATGGCTGACCAGCAGAAAAATGGAGACCACCGTATAATTCGGTGTTCCCGGTTCGTAAAACACGACCAAGGCGATAAAGGTTACCAGAATGTAAATACAGACCCCCAGCGCCTCCAAAAATGAGCGCGCCAGTACCTGTCCGAGAAACTGCAATTTGCCCAATCGCACGGTATTGATGAGACTTTCCTGCAGCGGGATCGTCGTTCGTCGAAACAGCCAGCGCACAAACAGGCCGATCGCAATGATAATCACCAGGCCAAAGATAGTTGCGAGCAGATACACAACCCCCCCGCCACCCGTAAGTTTGTCCACAGCATCGCGCCATTGACCGGGCTGCCCGGACTCGCCGCTGAGAATACCACCGATGCGTTTTAAGATGGACGATGCCTTCTCAGCTGCCCCAAAAAAGCTTCCGCTGATACCCTGCCAGGAGTCATTTTCCCCGGCTGATTTGTTTGAACCGCTTTGCCCACCGGTTTTCTGTTTCAACTTTTGGGCATAGGCCTGTCTGACTTGCGCATCGGTCAAGCCGGCCACATGGGCATCGACTTCCTCAGGCGTCTGCAAATCGTTACCGGAAGCTGCTGGTCCGGATTTGGTGTGTTGCGCCAAAGCCCAAAAGCCCGGCAGGCATAGATAGGTTGCCAGCAAAAGCGAAATAGCCAGAAAAATTTTTTTCTGATTGCGTTGTCCCATTTTTCCTCCTTCCACGGACTCCTTCTTCAGATTTAGGAATAAACCAATTCACGATCTTACATGCAATTTCAAACGAAAAATAACAAGACTTTTCTTGCCCAAAAAGGGATGCTGGCGCCGTGACGCTTTAGCCCGGCTTTAACCATAAAGCGAAGTTTGCTGAAAAAAATTTACAAAACTTTAGCAGAATAACTCCCTTCATAAGCCGCCGGCAGGGATCAGATATAGATCAATGTCTCGTGGCACCCGGTAACGGTAGAACCTTTTCGATTATCATTCCGCCAAAGCGGGATGGCTTATGAAGGGAGTTATGGGTTTTTTGAAGTCAACAAATCTATTTGAACAGGGTTGCCTGAATGCTCCCGAAATCGCGTATCCAGGGTTTCAGTGGGGTAAACCGGGCCGCAGCTTTTTCGGCCTCGGTGCGCTTTGAAAAGCTGCCGTAAATGGCGATATATAACTCCCGTCCCTTGTGTTTCCTACGATAGTAAGAAAAAATACCGGACCGGGTATGTTTTTCGATAAGGTTTTTTACCGCCTGCTCGCTGCTCACCGCCGCCAGCTGCAAGGTGAAGTGTTTGGCATTTTGCTTTCTTATCCATTCGATATTTTCGATCCGTCGTGGTTTGCTGGTCTCCCTTTTGGCCACAAACTTGGATTTGGACTCCTTTTTGACTTGGGGCACAACCGCCGGACCGGGATCTTCTCCCCCCAGACATTGCGCTACGGCAAATTCGTTGCCCTGGCTGATTTGTTTATATTTTATCCAGAAAGCGGTATCGATTTTTTTATGGGCGGTCGGAACGTTTTTACTGCGATAACGGCCTACCTTCGAGGGCCCGCCGTTATATGCAGAATAAGTGGCGCGTGCTAGATTCGTCAAGCCACCGGCTTTTTTATGCTCTTGCCGTTTTAAGGCGTAATTGATCATAAATTTGAATAATATTTCGCTTCCTGCACGGGTATTGTAGGTGATATCCCAGCGTAACTTTGCAGGGGAATAAAAACCACGCCATACCTTTTCATTGATCTGCAACATACCGATATCACCGGTTCCGGAAACGAGCGGAACAATTTTGCGCTTCTCCACAATATATTGACGCCAGCAGCTTTCCTGCCATGCCGTTGTAAGCATCAAATGGCGGAAAACACGGCCGTGCGCCTCAGCGATGGGTGATGATTTAAGCCGTTCATCAGCCTCTTCCAGTAACAGGTCCCGAATTTCAGGCAGATATGCATCCAAGTCAGCGGCCGTCGGCACCCAACGATTCAGACGATCCCAACGGCTGGCCGCATATGCCGGTCTGATCAACTGCAGTTTGAAACTAGACGGCTTTTTACGGGGAAAAGTTTCTGATGGGATGCCGAAATCAAACAGTTGCTGCAGCACCGGATCGATCTCCACCGGATATTTGAGGGGATCAAGGGCCGGGTTGTCATTCAGCAGCCGCGCCAGACGTCTTAAGCCATCCGTGGATATATCCAACCCCACCGCAGGTCCCAATCGATCCAGTGCCTCGAGAGCCTCGGCTGCCGTTGTAAATGACATGAAAGGCAGCAGATTGTGCTCCGGCGACTGGTGACTGATTTCCCGCATCACCGGCGCCAACCGCTCCCAGCTGCGGGCAAACAGATGTTTCACAGGGTCGGGACCACTTTTAGAATTTGAGGTCAGAATAGAAGTAATTTGATAGCGTGCGTCCAGAAGTATATCAAGCAGGGTCAAACGAAGCGTTTCCGAATCTGTAGCAGCTGCCACCTCTTTTATGACAAACGTCAGAAAAGCGTCCCAATCCTGACACCTTTGCTGCAGTCGCTGCATTTCAATCTCGGTCAGCGCCGGCTCTGTCTCAGCCTGGAGAGGTTTTTGGACATCCAACATAAGTTGGACATCCAGGCCTTTGGGCTGGACCCTGACCTGATCGATACGCAGGCTGTCAATCATAGCGGTCAGGCGATTCGCAGTCTGGCGAGGTGCAACATAGGGCAAAACTGCTTTTAAATGATCGGTTGCAGGCTTCAAATCCATGCGCAGCCGGCCCAGGACCTGGTATATTTGTGCTTTATACGCCGGCGGTAAAAGATGGTCGGACAACACCCCGCCCTGTTGATCGTAAAGCTCGACTGCCTCCACCTGAAACTGCACGGACAACGGCCGGCTTTTTACCAACAGCGGCTTGGCCTTGACAACAATTTGTCCCGCCCAGCGGGTAATCGTCATACAGCCGCCGGTTGCGGGGGCTCCGATGACTGCCAGGGTTGCGGCCCTTAAACTCATCCCTTCTCCATGGCCGGAAAGCTGAGGTTGCGAAAAAGAGACTGTATTGCATCCATCGGTATCAAACACAAACCGCGCCGAGTTATCCGGCTCCCTGAACATCGCTCTTTTCATCAAAAACTGGAGCTGGGGGTAGTTGAGAAAAACGGGTATGGACACCTTTTCGGCCGACACCGGCATAGGTTTTAGAATGAGTGCTGAGAGCAGGATTATTATAAGAATTTTAATTGGTTGGACAGGCACGAATATTTTTTTCAGATAGAGCGTTTATCTTTGTACGATATCAGCGATACTCGAGATTGGAGAGTAAAAGCCGGCATCCGTCATTTTAGTAAGAATCTTATCAGCTTGATCCAGTTCGAGATGCCCATCCAGCAGCGACGCTTTCAAAATACCAATCGTACCGGTGACTGGAACTTTCATTTGAGAGCATTGCCTTCTGGCGCTGCGATCATTCGTCACTACGATGACATCCCGTTTTTTAGCGTAAGCAATACATGACGCTTCACCTTTCCCGAGATGGACGATCAATTCCCTAAACTGTGCACGCTCCGGTCTGGATAAATAAGCCTGTTTAAAAATTTCGTCATCAACGAGCTTGTCGATATATCTCAGTTTAGGATATTCAACCATCCCAGCGGATAACTCGTTATAGGTTTCACAGGTGATCAGACCGCGTTTAGAGTATCTAGTTTCAAGAATGAAAGCCGAATCCGAAAGAAGAAAATTGCTAAGGGTGACCGTATCGAAGATCCAATTTTTTTCAGGCATTTTTTACATCATTTTCAAAAAATGAATTGTTCTGAGCAATATTATGTTCTATCAGCCATTTTCGAGTATTCCAGACACTCATCCCCATCTCTTCCGCTAGTTTTCCCTGACTGATATAGCCGCCTTGAAAAGCCTCGATCGCTCGTCGCTGTTTCTGACCCAGGTTTACTATGTCAATCTGATAGCAGGAAACAACAGCTTGCCTGACAAGCTCTCCCACGGAGGTTTCCCGTTTTTTGGCCAGCGCTTTCAATCCTTTGGCCAGCTCTGGTTTTACTTTGATGTGTAGGGTTGAATTTTGCATATTTTCACCATAATTTATACTATTGTACAAGATTAGATACATATATACGTATATTTTCTTTGCCGGATTGTCAAGTTGAATGTCGAAAAGGAAGGATTCAACGTTGGAGGTTCGATGTTCGGCCCAACCGCCGGTAAAAAACGGCTGGATAAATCGAAAAAACTACTTTGGCAATGTAGGGCGGGCCACCGTGCCCGCCGGAATATGATCGGCACGGTGGCCGACCCTACTGCGATTTATGCATAAAACCGATACTGAAATAGAGGAAATTTCACACGAGCGGGCGCCGCTGGCTAAAGGGCAGCCAGTCTGATCAAAGAAAGAAATTTTGATGTTATTTGTTTTTGCCACCAAGACACCAAGGCACAAAGATTAAAATTAAAATCAGTACTTAGTGTCTTTGAGCCTTCGTGGCAAAATTGTAAATTCGAATGTAGTTTCATACGAGCCGGGGCCGCTGGATAAAGGGCAACCCGTCTGATCAAATAAAGATACTACGACAGGACCAATGTTGAATTAAGGAATTGCAGCTATCCTATTCGTTAAAAAAAAGCAGAGCGCAGCGACATCCAACATTCGTCAATCGTCCCTCGTCATTCCAAGTAGTTACATACGAGTCTGTTCGGGGTCATCCTTCAAAACAACTTAGCATGGATAGAACTAAGCCGCCATATTTTTCTTACCCTTGGCATTGCGCAGGTTATGGCGTTTTTGGGCGGACAGAACGCTTTTGCGCATCCGAACGGACCGGGGAGTGACTTCCACCAGCTCGTCTTCCCGGATAAAGCTGATGCACTGCTCAAGAGTCAGCAATTTGATGGGAGACAGAATAACGTTATCGTCTTTTCCAGCCGCCCGCATATTGGTCAGTTTCTTTTCTTTGCAGGGGTTCACATTGATGTCCTGGCCCCGGTTGTGCTCACCGATAATCATGCCTTCATAAACCGGATCACCAGGCACCACAAAAAGCCTTCCGCGGGGTTCCAGGTTGAACAAGGCATAGGGGACGGCGTTCCCAGTTCGATCGGCCACGATGGATCCGGTAAATCGGCTGGGACAGTTTCCGCGGAATTTTTCGTAGCCGTCGAATAGAGAATTCATGAGACCCGTACCCCGGGTATCGGTGAGAAATTCGTCCCGATAACCAATCAAGGTGCGGGCCGGAACGGAAAATTCAATCCGCACCCGTCCCTTGCCGTTGTTGACCATATTGGTCATCTTGGCCTTACGCAGCGACAATTTTTCGGTCACCACCCCGAGAAAACGCTCTTCGCAGTCTACAAATAGCCGCTCCATAGGCTCGAGCTTTTCGCCATTTTCACAATGATAGATGACCTCGGGCCTCCCGACGCAAAATTCGTAGCCTTCCCGGCGCATGGTCTCAATCAGAATAGCCAGTTGAAACTCTCCCCGGCCTTTGACAAGGATGCTGTCTCGGTCGTCGGTTTGATCGACGCCGATCGCCACATTGACGAGGGTCTCCTTGACCAAGCGCTCCCGCAGGCGGCTTGACTGCACATACTTTCCCTCTTTGCCTCCAAACGGCGAATTGTTGATGCTGAATATCATGGACACCGTGGGTTCGTCGACTCTGATCCGAGGCAGCACCCGGGGATTCTGCTGGTTACAAATCGTATCGCCGATCTGGACATCATCGATACCCGCCAGCACCACAATGTCTCCCGGATGAACTTTATCGACATCTTTTACGTTCATTCCATCGTAAACCTGAAGTTTTGATACTTTTAGCAGGACGCCACGACCGTCTTCGCCGATCCGTATCAGGCTATCCCTGGACCTCGCCGTTCCATTGAAAATTTTTCCAACGGCCAGCCGGCCCAGATAATCCGAATAGCCTATATCCGACACCAGCATCTGAAATGGTGTACCGGGATCATAGGATGGGCCGGGGATCATATCCAAAATGGTGTCGAAAAGGACATGCAGGTTTTTTCCTTCCTCCGCCAGGGATTTCGAGGCGACCCCATCACGACCAACGGCGTAAAGCAAGGGAAACTCAAGTTGCTCATCCGTGGCGTCCAAATCGATCAAAAGATCGTAAATTTCATCGAGGACCGCTTCTGATCGCGCATCCTGCCGATCGATCTTGTTGATGACCACAATGATTTTGAGGTCAGCTTCCAGTGCTTTTTTAAGGACAAACCGTGTTTGGGGCAAAGGGCCTTCCGAGGCATCCACCAGCAATATGGCACCGTCCGCCATGGACAGGGCCCGCTCCACTTCACCACCGAAATCCGCGTGTCCGGGGGTGTCAATGATATTGATCCGAACATTCTTCCATTTCACCGAACAGTTTTTGGCCGCAATGGTAATGCCACGTTCTTTTTCAAGGTCCATGGTGTCCATCAGGCGCTCATCGATTTGTTGATCGGCGCGGAAGAGGCCGCTTTGTCGGAACATGGCATCTACCAGAGTGGTTTTGCCGTGGTCAACGTGGGCGATGATGGCAATGTTTCGCAGGCTATTGTTTACCAAATTTTTTTTCATAGTAGGTTGTATCAAACTTTCTATATTTTATTGGAATCACGGTTTTTTTACGGCCAGTCTCCTGGTAAACCGCATGGAATGATGCAATGTTGGAAGAATGGAAGTCGATTTCGCTATATGTTCGGATTTTCCAGTTCTTTATTTCCAGTTGGCAATATTTTTCCATGGCAACCAAACAGGCATAATAACCATCAGGGCTTTATTTACAAGGCCATGCTAAGATAGAAACCCGATCACTTTGCAGTGGAATTCTCAATCCCGTCATTTCACAAACAATTGGTCCAGGTGATTTAGACTGGTGCCCGTCCATAAATGCCCATTATCAGAGACGGGCACCTTTTGGTGTTTCCAATCCAGAATGTTGAACCCGATTCGGCTGAGCTCGTCGCAGGCTGAACCAACCAACCCAATCTTATGTAAAATTTTTCATATATAAATAAAAATCATATTGACAAGCCCATGCTAAAAGATATAAATAATTTTAGCAACTACATTTACCCCTATGAATTTTATAATATTTGACTTTATTATATACAAACAATTAATGAATATAATTCATTGAGTCGCTGTAATTAATATTCATTCGTTAATAGTTTTAGAACGGTCTCCGGATTATTCTTTTTGTCAAACATTAACTAAGAGGGGGTATTTATGGCACCAAAAGACGTTATCCAAACTTCCGAAGCGGAAATTGCGGTTCACTGGGGGGAAGAAGAATATTACCATCCTTCAACGGAGTTCATAGCCCAGGCAAACATGACCGACCCGGGTGTTTTCGATCGGTTTAGCCTGGAAAATTTCCCGAACTGTTTCAAGGAATACGCAGATATTCTTGATTGGTACGAGTACTGGCACACCACGCTTGACACCAGTGACGCTCCCTGCTGGAAATGGTTTGTTGGTGGCAAGATCAATGCAAGCTACAACTGCGTAGATCGTCATCTCGCTAAGAATAAAAACAAAACCGCCATTCATTTTGTACCCGAGCTCGAAGAAGAGAAAATCGAGCATATCACCTTTCAGGAACTCTATGTGCGGGTAAATGAGTTTGCGGCCCTGCTGCGGGATTTCGCCGGACTCAAGGCTGGCGACCGGGTAACCCTTCATATGCCCATGTCGGCCGAACTGCCGATTACCATGCTGGCCTGTGCCCGCCTGGGTGTCATCCATTCCGAGGTATTTGGCGGGTTCAGCGGAAGGGCCAGCGCCGATCGCATTGTTGATTCCCAGAGCCGCGTGCTCATTATCATGGATTCTTATTATCGGGCCGGCAATTTACTCAACCACAAAGAAAATGCCGATATCGCTGTCGAGCTGGCCGAACAGGACGGCCAAAAGGTCGATAAGGTACTGGTTTGGCAGCGCTATCCCGGAAAGGCCTCCAGCCCGACACCCATGGTGGAGGGCCGTGATTATTTTATCAATGATGTGCTCAAGGATTATTACGGCCAGCGGGTTGATCCGGTGCCCATGCCGGCTGAAGCACCGCTGTTTTTGATGTACACCAGTGGTACCACCGGCAAACCCAAAGGCTGCCAGCACAGCACCGGCGGCTACCTCGCCTATGCCGCCGGCACTTCCAAATATGTCCAGGATATCCATCCCGAAGATGTGTACTGGTGCATGGCCGATATTGGTTGGATTACCGGACATTCCTACATTGTTTACGGTCCGCTGGCGCTGTGCGCCTCGACGGTTATTTATGAGGGTGTCCCCAATTATCCGGACCCGGGGCGACCGTGGCGGATTGCCCAGGAACTGGATGTCAACATCTTCCATACCGCACCAACCGCAATCCGTGCTCTGAGAAAAATCGGGCCGGACGAGCCCGCCAAGTACGATTACCAATTCAAACACATGACAACCGTCGGCGAACCCATCGAACCGGAGGTTTGGAAATGGTATTACCAGGTGGTCGGCAAAGGCAAGGCAGCCATTGTGGACACCTGGTGGCAGACCGAAACCGGCGGGTTTTTGTGCAGCACCCTTCCCGCCCTCGCGCCCATGAAACCGGGCAGCGCCGGCAAGGGGGTACCGGGCATTCATCCCATTATCTACGATGACGAGGGCAACGTTATTCCCTCGGGAGCAGGCAAAGCCGGCAACATCTGCATCCAAAACCCCTGGCCGGGAGGATTTCAGACAATTTGGGGGGATCGCGACCGCTTCGTCGATACCTACTATGCCCGCTATTGCAAAAACCCCGATAGCAAAGACTGGCGCGATTGGCCCTACATGACCGGCGATGCCGCCGTGGAAGCCGAAGACGGCTATTACCGTATTCTCGGCCGCATCGACGATGTCATCAACGTTTCCGGCCACCGCTTGGGTACCAAGGAGATCGAGTCGGCCGCATTGGTGGTTCCTGAAGTCGCAGAGGCCGCCGTTGTTCCGGTGGCCCATGAGATCAAGGGACGCGAGCCGGATCTTTTTGTTTCTCTTAAACCCGGATTTGAACCTTCGCCGGAACTGGAACAAAAGGTGTCGGATACGATTAGCAAGGAAATCGGTAAAATCGCCAAACCCCGTCATGTCTGGATCGTTCAGGATATGCCCAAAACCCGCTCTGGCAAAATTATGCGCCGGGTTCTGGGAGCCATCTCCAACAAAAAGGACGTCGGCGATGTGACGACCCTGGCCAATCCGGAAATCGTCGAAGAAATTAAGAAGATGGCGGAAACGAAATAATAACACTTGAGTAATGGCCCGTTTTCATTTCAAAAAAAATTGCATTTGCCGAATAAATGGCTGGGCAATGGAGGTTTGACAAAAACGAATCATTGAGTGTCAAGGATCATGTTCCCGCCGGAAGCACTGAACTCGGAAAAAGTGACCCCGATGGGGCAGCTAAGACACGGTTTCTCACTGTAAATAGGTTTCAGGTGTCAGGTTTCGGGTGTCAGGAGGGCGAGTCTCTAAATCCTGAAACCTGAACACTGACACCTGACACCTTGATTTTCTGACAACATGTTGTCAGGACAAACCCGATAGGGTTTAGAAGGAGGTGATGCCCTCCCAATAGTGACAGCCCGAGCGATGAAACGGATGAAGGTTTTGTTACCTATCAAATAACCCAAAATCGAAAGGAGACTCGCATGGGATCTCATGTATATTGGCTCTTCTTTTTCGTGCTATGCTACTGGGGATACTGCATCACCATCGGTGTCACCGGATATCTGAAGGCCAAGAAAGGAACCGACTACTTTATTGCCGGACGTCAGCTCAACATCTGGGTGTTTGTGCTGGCAGCCACGGCAACCTCCTTCAGCGGCTGGACCTTTGTCGGACACCCGGCCCTGATGTGGCGGGACGGCCTTCCCTATGGCTATGCGTCGTTTTATGTGCTGACCATTCCGATAACGGGCGTATTCTTTCTCAAACGGCAGTGGCTGATGGGCAAGCGCTATGGATTCGTAACCCCGGGCGAGATGTATTCAGCCTATTTCGGCAGCGAGGCCATTCGTATTCTGACCGTCATCGTGGCCCTGTTTTTCAGCGTGCCTTACCTAGGCATCCAACTACGTGCCTCGGGTGTGTTGTTCAACGTCCTGACCGACGGATTGTTTTCGATTAACGTCGGCATGTGGCTGCTGGCCATTGTGGTTCTGTTGTACGTGGCCCTGGGCGGGTTGCGCTCGGTGGCTTACGTGGATACGGCCCAGTGCATTCTGCTCTGGTCGGGAATCATCGCCCTGGGCTTCATCGCGGCTTCGTTTGCCGGCGGCTTCGATGGCCTGACATCGAAATTCGGTGACGTTGTGGTCTGGCTCAACAGCGGCGGTACGGAGGTACCCAAATGGGCCGATCCGGAGGCCGTTAAAGTTTTTATGGAAAAAGGTAAAAGTTTAATCGGTATCACGCCGTTGGGTGTCACCAATAAAGTGGCTGTGCCCGGTGTGATCCAGTTTGTGCCGGCCGGCGCCATGGCCAAGGGCGGCACCTGGACCGGTATCATGATTTTAACCTACATGTTTGCCCTGATGGGCATTCATTCCTCACCGGCCTTTTCCATGTGGGCTTTTGCCAACAAAAACCCCAAGCCCTTCCCGCTGCAGCAGGTGTGGGCTTCCACGGCCGGCATCGGATTCGCCCTCATCATCTTCACCACCATGCAGGCCATGGGCGGCTGGGTGCTGAGCATCATGCCCGGCGGCGCCGGAGGCGGTACCGTTTTACCGATTGACCGGCTTATCAGCAGCGGGGGCAACGACCTGGTGCCCTATTTGATCTGGTTGATGAAAGACACGGCGCCGTTTGCCGTGGGCATTCTGGCCATTTGCGCCCTGGCCGCCATGCAGTCCACCGGCGCGGCCTACATGTCCACCGCCAGCGGCATGTTGACCCGCGACATCGTCAAGAAGTATATCAAAAAGGACATGACCGAAACCGAACAGACCCACTGGGGTCGTATTACCGTGCTCATCGTGGTCGGTTCGGCTTTGATCTTTGCCACCATCGTACCGGGCGCCATCGTCATGCTGGGTGCTTTTGCGACATCTTTCGGTTTCATGATGTATGTACCCCTGATCGCAAGTCTATACTGGCCGTGGTTGACGCGCCAGGGGGTCGTCGCCGGTCTGATCTGCGGCATGCTCGCGGTATGGGCCACCTTCAGGTTCGATCTCGGATTGCCCTGGGGCTACAGTCCACTGACAATTTTCTCGGCGGGCTGGGGGATCCTGTTCAACCTACCGGTTGCCATTTTGGTGAGCTACTTCACCCAGCCGGACAAAGCCGAGCAGGATCGCAAAATGGAATACCACAATTTCATCCGCACCCATGCCAGTCTGGGGCCGGAAAAGCGCCACCTGATCAAGTGGGGCTGGATCGTCACCTGCGCCTGGTACTTCTTTGCCATCGGTCCCGGCTGTGTGATCGGCAACACGATCTTTGGTGATCCGGCGAAACCGGCCACCTGGGCCAACGGAATGCCGTCGATCTGGATCTGGCAAATCATCTTCTGGATTCTGGGTATTGTGATGATGTGGTTTCTGGCTTACAAGCTGGAAATGTCGACCAACATCACCACCGATTTTGAAGCCTTGAAGCACGATATCTACGAAGATGATGCGGTGGTCGAAGGTTCCTCGCGTGGACAGTCCGGGGTGTAGTGGTTGGGTAGATCACCCCATTTTAATTTATCACTAAAGGATAAATCGTAGGCTGGGTTAAGGCCGACGGCCTGCAATGAACTTGTTGGGTTCGCTAATTTGGTTGCTATCTCAAGCTTTCTGAGGTGCATAATGATTATGCGAACCCAACACAAATTGTACTGCATCCCGCTTAACCCAACCGACAATATGCGCGATGGCAACGAAATCGGTACGCTACCAAAGGAATCGTTTTCAAAAAATGAACCGACTGCTAACAGCTCTAATACTAATTTCTTTTGCGGTTGCCGGCTGCGGTCTCGGAGTATCGAAGTATGACGATGCCATCATGGACGGTGCTTCGAATCTGAATACGGGAAAACCGGAAAAAGCGCTCGAAGATTTCAATCGTGCCATAAAAATCGATCCGCAGAAGGCCGCCGGCTACCTGGGACGCGCCAACACACTCAATATAATGGGCCGTTACCAGGAAGCTATCGATGACTACGATCGGACTCTTGATATTAATCCCCAATTGGCCAATGCCTATATCAACCGCGCATCTGCTTACAGCCATTTGGGAGCCTATGAAAAAGCCATCGTGGATTATGAAAAAGGCCTGGAGCTCGATCCCAAGATTGACAATAAACCGGGCTTTATGAAACGCCTTTTCAGCAACGAGCCCAACACCGACAAAGGTATACGCAGACATCTGGAGTATTTAAAGCAACAGGTCAAGGATCAGAGCAGCTAAGTTGGAGGTTGGGGTTGAACAATGACGAATGACTGTTGACGAATGCGGGAACCCTGTCGGTTTTATCGTTATCAGACGACAGAGTGAATCGATTCCCATAAATATTCAATAGTCATTCGTCATTCGTCAATTAAAAAAGTCGTTCGCCAATCAAAAAAGGAGAA
>JASFSK010000017.1:0-18556 GCA_050114455.1 Desulfobacterales bacterium
AGCAGCGTGAGCCCCAGGGGGCCCAGGGAGGCGAAGCAGGCGATCATGGCCAACAGCGTGGACCACTCCTTGATTTGCCAGATTTGCTGATGGGATGGAATCCAAAATTCTGCACCCGGTTCAAGGGCGGACCTGATCCAATCGAGGGCCTGTGCAATGGCAGCGCTGCTGTGGGACTGGTGCAGGTGGGTAATCTTTGGCATATAAACCCGTCGGGCGGTGCCGTTATCAAAATCACCATAGGTCTCGCCGATGCGCGGATTTTCTACCGGAAATACATTCCGTGATTGCGGCGTTTGCATCCATTCTAACTCAAAATCCCGGGTTGCCGTCATGCGTTTGCGGAACTCGTCATATTTTCCGAAAATCATGAGCATGTTTCGCGGCATATCCCGCGTGGCGTCCTCCTTGTAGGCAAAACCGGAGATGACCAGGGCCCTGACAGCCGCGTCCTGCAGCGCCACATGATACACCAGCTCCGCGCCGAGACTGTGGCCCATCAGCCCGATTCGATCGGTATCCACAAAGGGAAGCGACCGTAAATACCTCAAGGATCTTTGGGCGCCGTAACTATGATCGAAATTAGAATTTCCAGGATCACCGGGGCTGCCCGAATTTCCCCGACCGATGGCATCGATTTCGAGAACGACAATCCCCCGTCTTGCCAGTTCGATGCAGTAGGCGTCACTGGTTTCACGATTGTTCTGATAGCCGTGGATATACAGGACACCCGGTGCCGGCTGCGAGTCGGAAGCATTCAGAGGCTTGAGAAGTTTGGCCCGGATTGATATACCGTTGTAATTGGTATAGGTTATATTGGAAACGGAGACTTTCCAGAAACTTCTTTGGGTCAGCGATGCCAGAAGCATGCTGGCTATCAAAACAGCCAGGCAGACGACAAAGAACGGTGCTGCCTTGCTGCGATGATCAGGATCAAACAATTGATTTGTGTTCATTACTTTATTTTTGCCAGCAGCTCCTTGGCTTTGTCTCTGAAGAAAAGGTCTTCGGACGCCGCTGCTTTTTCCAAATAACCTTTTGCTTCGGCCTTGTTTTTATCGCCGCCTATTTGGATCAACAACTCTCCAAGGTAGACGTGAGCTTCTATATTATCGGCAAAATAATCGGTGGCCTGATATTCCCGGTAATATTTCAAAGATTTTTTACGATCCCGCATCGGCCAGGGTAGGACTTGCCAAAAACGACCGAGTGCAATCATCGGACCACCCTCTTGGTACATTTTGTCGATTTCATATGTTTTTTCAAAACTGCTTTGAGTTTTGTCTTTGAGACCTTCAGCCAGGGCAGTAAATACACTGACCCCATCCGAGTAAATACCAACATTGAGGCCGTAGTAATAGTATCCGTCCGGTCTATCGGGGTTAAGCTCGGTTGCTTTTGCCGCATACTGCATTCCGGCTTTGCCTAATTTCGCGCATATCTCTTTCCAACCCGCAATTTTTTGTGATTTGGCTGCATCACCATATTCTCGATAGGCTCGGGCACACTTCCAATGGGCTTCATAGCTGTCGGGATTTTCGGCAATTGCCTTTTTGTACAACTCAATGGCTTGCTTGTAATTTTCAATTTCTCCGCGGTCAAAAAGTTTATCGGCGTCGGCCACGTAGTCTGCGGCCAGCAAGCCGCAAGGAAACAGAATTGCCAGAATTAAACACAGGCTGCTCAATGATTTTATCTTCATATTCAACCACCTTTTTGTCTGCTAGATAGTTTGGAATAAACCAGCTGGGGTGATAGGAGCATTTAAAGCAGCAATGCAAAACTGCCGGTAGCGGGACGTTATTCTGCCAAGCGCTCTAACCATCCTAAAATCGAGAATAGAAATGACATATGGTTAGAGTTATTGGATTTTTCTAAATCATCTCTATGGCACACGCCATCGAGACGCCGCCTCCTCCGCAAAGCGTCGCCAGGCCGAGGGAATTGCCCCTTTTTTTCATGGCATGCAGCAAAGTGACAATGATGCGCGCACCGGTCGCCCCCACCGGATGCCCAAGGCCGATTCCCGAGCCATTGACATTGGTGATCTCACGGTTCAAGCCGAGTTCTTTCTCACAACCCAGGTACTGGCCTGCAAAGGCTTCGTTGACTTCAATTAATTCAAAATCCTCATTTTTCAGACCACTTCTGGCCAGCAGTTGGTGGACTGCCGGCACCGGGGACAATCCCATGACGGACGGGTGGCATGCGCCCCGGCCGACGGATCTTATTTTTGCAATGGGCTCGATGCCCAGTTCTTTTGCCTTGTCAGCCGACATGATCACCATGGCGGCGGAACCATCGTTAATTCCGCTTGAGTTGCCGGCCGTCACTTTACCGATCTTTGGAACAAAAGCGGGCGGCAGATTACTGAGTTTCTCGATGGTCATACCTGGTCTGAAGTGTTCGTCCTTTTTGAAAATGATGGGATCACCTTTACGTTGGGGGAGTTCCATGGGGACAATTTCGGCTTCAAATGACCCGTCGTTGGTGGCTCTCTCGGCATTGTTATGGCTTCTAAGGGCAACCTGGTCCATCTCTTCTCTGCTGATATCCAAATGCTGGGCGATGAACTCGGCCGTATGCCCCATAATATATGGTTTGCCCTTGAAGTAGCTCAGCGGAGGCGTTTCGGCGTCCACCGGACCGTCCTCCGGATGCGGTAGGACGTGGGACCCGCAGTGGAGCCCTCGAATGATGTTATCGACAAATTCATGATCCTGAAGACGGCAGCCCCAGCGGGCGGCAGCAACGGAATAGGGCACCCCGGACATATGCTCGACACCACCGGCCAAAATGACATCCGCCATGCCGGCTTGGATCATGGCCATTCCGGAAATGACCGCTTCCATCCCGGAAATACAAACCCGATTGATGGTAACGGCGGTGACGGTATCTGGAATTCCTGCCAGCAGGGCCGCGATACGGGTCACATTCAGGGTGTCGACCGGCTCCATGCAACATCCGTAGCGGACATCGTCGATAATCGCCGGATCAATACCGGCCCTTTGTACGGCTTCTTTCATGGTCACACTGGCAATGGTGGATGCATGGCTGTCGCGCAGGCTTCCGCCGAAACTTCCAATCGCTGTTCTACATGCTGAAACAATGACGACATCTCTCATTAGTCGCTCCTTGGTACGGATTACGGGTTGTGAGTAAAAAGGCCAAGCGCATAGGGCCTATCGTAAAAAATCGCCGAATGGAAGATCTACGCGAATCTCGGGAGTGGCAGCAATCGATTATTCATGCAATCTGGCATCCGACATCTTTATTCTGTCAACTGTTTTCTACCCGTTGCTCTCTGAACCTGGACTTCTGATACCTCTCAAAGACAAATCAAACCAGAGCCATCCTATGGGAACAGGATCCATTTTGTCAAGAAATTGCATTTTTTCGGATGAAATCATTTTTTTATTTTTGGCATTTTTTTGTTGACACGGCACCAAAATTTGGTATCTGGTATACCAGATTGTGGATACCAAACAACCATGACAAGGCAGATTCATGCTAGATGTCGGAAAAATAAAGACACCAGCCAGCCTGGCAGAAAAAGCCTACGATGTGATCAAAGAAAGTTTATTGCAGATGGACTTAACTGATCCATCGGTAGAGGATCGAATTGACGAACGCGGATTGGCGGAGCAGTTGGGCATCAGCCGGACTCCTTTACGTGAGGCCATCAACAGGTTGGTGCTGGAAGGTTTTCTGAAGGTAGTTCCTCGCAAGGGAATATTCGTGGTTAAAAAATCCAAAAAAGAGATCGTGGATATTCTGCTGGTGCGGGCTGCACTGGAAGGTTTGGCAGCACGCCTGGCAGCCCAATACGTAACGGCCAAAGACATCCGTCAAATGAAAAAAATTATTGCACCTTTCAATTCAACCAAGACCGTTGGAAGCAAATCACTGAAATTTTCAAATGTAAACGTCGATTTCCACGAATTCATCCTGAATTTGAGTCGATGTCCAGTATTAATTGATCTGGCAAGCAATTTGTTTGCCCACATTCACTGGATTCGCACCAAAGCGGCTGGTTTCCAAGACCGATTTAAGGTGGCGCACAGTGGTCATGTCGCTATCATCGAAGCTCTAGAAAAAAAAGACGCCCAATTGGCGGAAAAAAGAATGCGCCGGCATATTGAAATTCTGGCGCAATATATTGATGAAAATGTGCAATTTCCGGCTAAAGGGCCCATGAACGAATTTATTACACCTTCTTGATTGGCTGTTGGTCCGCCGTTGGTGATCTACAAAATGTCACGCAAAGGCTATCGGCTGACCTTGGCAAGTATTGAATTCGAACCAAAACCCAGCGCGGTCATAGTGAATTAGATTACTTCCGCGTCCTGAAACCTATCTGATGGAGGTATTATACGGATGACAGAGCGATATGTTTCCCTCGATGATTTGGTGGTGGCACCTTGTCAGGATGCCTGTCCTGCGGGTATTGACGTACCGCGTTACATCCGCGCGGTTAAGGATGGAAAATATGACGAGGCAGTGGCGGTCATACGAGAAAAAATACCATTTCCGGTAGTTTGTGCAGATGCATGTTTCGCACCCTGTGAAGACACCTGTGCTTATCGTCAATTTGGTGATCCCATCGCCATTCGGGCCTTAAAAATGGCGGCTGTCGACCGGGGTGGCGACAGTTGGAAGCAAAACAAGAAGCTGTCCGAGCCTACCGGCAAGAAGGTGGCTATCGTGGGCTCCGGCCCTGCTGGGCTAACCACGGCCTACTATTTGGCAAGCAAAGGCCATACCGTGACGGTTTACGATGCCCTGCCCGAACCTGGCGGCATGATGCGATATGGGATACCTCGTTACCGGGTACCTGAAGAGAGACTTACAAGGGATATTGACGAAATTCTTGATTTGGGGATTGAATTTAAGGGTGAAACCAATATCGGTAAAGATATTTCGCTGGATCAGCTCAAGGAAGAATTTGATGCTGTATTTTTGGCAAGTGGCGCCAATGGGAGCGCCAAAATTCCACTTGAAGGCGCTGAAAAGGAAGGTGTTCTCTGGGGCTGGGATTTTCTCAGGGATGTGCGCTTAGGTCAATCTTTCAACTTCAATGGCGACGTCATTGTGATTGGCGGCGGGAATGTTGCCATTGATGTGGCCTTGACGGCCAAACGGTTGGGGGCCTCCAACGTTCATCTATTCTCTTTGGAGGACCGCGGTGAGATGCCCGCCCATGAGTGGGAAATTGCCCGTGCCGAAGAGGAGGGTGTGTTTATCAATACCACCTGGGCACCTAAAAAAGTTTTAGGAGAGGACAAAGTGGAGGGACTGGGCTTTATTCGCTGCACCTCGGTTTTTGATGATGCCTGCAACTTTAATCCAATCTACGATGAAGACATCAGCCATAAATTTATGGCCAACCATGTTATCCTGGCCGTCGGGCAGTATCCGGATCTTGAATATTTGGGCTCCGGAAACAACATAGAGGCTCACAACGGCCGCATAGAGGTAGATCCGGAGACATTTGCCACTGGCGAAGCGGGTGTATATGCCGGCGGTGATGTGGTCAGCGGTCCACAATCCATTATTGATGCCATTGCCCACGGTCGCAAAATCGCCGGGGCGATCGATAAATATCTGGGCGGTGATGGTAACATCGATGAAGTGTTGGCCAGCCCTCAAAAGGAGATCCTGGTTCCCGAGTTGGACAGCCAGCGCAAACCGCGCAATGAAATGCGGTTACGCAAAGCCTGGCAACGGACCTCCGGATTTGATCAGGTGGAACTTGGTTTAACCGATGAGCAAATAGCGGCTGAAACCCGACGCTGCCTCTACTGCGACGCCAGGCAGTTCGAGGTCATACTCAACACCGAAAGTTGCAAAGAATGCGGTTATTGTGCTGAAGTCTGCGGGATGAACGTTTTCGGACCGGCCGACTACTTTAATGCCAAAGGATACCGCCCTGAAGAAGTTAAATTAGCGGAGCGGTGTTGCGGGTGCTTTAAGTGTTATTTCGCTTGTCCGGATTTTGCTATCGACATCAAAGAAGTGATCGGCTGAAACCGAGGATGGCCAAACACCGAGGGCGCAATTCTAGCAGGATGCACGTTTTTTGCCGGATATCCCATTACGCCGGCCACCGAACTGGCCGAGGCCATGAGCCAGCGGCTGCCGCAGGTAGGTGGCGTTTATCTGCAGGCAGAGGATGAATGTGCGGCCATGCACATGTGCATCGGTGCGGCGCTGGGGGGTATGAAAGTCATGACGGCTACCTCTGGGCCGGGATTTATTCTGTATGCCGATCCCTATGGATGGGCTTTGGGCTGTGAGACTCCGGCAGTGGTCCTAAACTCGGGCCGGGTCGGTCCCGTAAGTGGTATTACCGGCGCTCCCGGGCAAGGGGAATTTTATCTGATGCGTTATCCGACCCAAGGTGGAAATTTCGAAACTATCTGTCTTGCGCCCAACTCAGCCCAGGAATGCATGGCCATGACCGTTGAAGCATTTTACCTCGCAGAAAGGTTTCGAATGCCCGTTTCGGTTCTGGCCGATCAGCTCATTACCGATGGATTCGAAGACATCAGCGTGCCCGAGAACGATGATGAAATGAAGGAGATGGGATTCCGTACCTGGCCGCGAAAAGTATGCCAGGGGCCGAATTTTTATCCGGCGACTGATGAACTGGATATTCCACCGGTGGTTCTGGGCCATAATACAGGCGCCATGTGTTCAGATTGGACGCCTACGGAAGAAGGATATGATATCGAAGAGGTAGAGGCACATCATAAACATGCCTATCGCCTAATTTACAAGGTAAGAAATAACCGTGATCTTTTCAGCCATCTTTATGAAAAAAAATATATGGACGATGATCCGGATCTGGTGGTGGTGTCGTTTGGAACCCCTTCGCGGGTTGTCAATACCGCCGTCAATAAGGCGCGGCAGCAGGGGCTGAAAGTCGGAGCCCTGCGCTTGATCAATCTGTGGCCTTTTCCCGAGGAACATTTCAACCGAAGTGCCAAATATCTGGTGGTTGAGTTAAACTGGGATGGGCAGCTCGTCCGTGAAGTCCAGCGAGCGGCTCCTAAAGGTTCCCAGGTTCATTTCCTGGGTTCCTGTGGTGATTTGCCGACCTTGCCCGGATTGATCGAAGCATTTGAAAAAGTACTCAAAAACGAGCCCCTGACACGCAAGGGGTGGGAATTGGAGGAATGGTAAATGGATTATCAGTCGAGCACACTCACATCGACCTATTTGCGTTCGCGAAAAATTCCGAGCACGGCGTGTTCGGGGTGTGGATTGGGAATGAATCATAAAATTGTGGTACAGGCCATTCAAGAATTGGGTCTGGCGGTAGCCGATGTCATTTGGGGCACTTCCATCGGCTGTGCTGGTCGTCAAACCTTTGGTACCTGGAAAGGCGATGGGTTTGCCGGGACACACGGTCGTGTTTATGCCATCGCCAGGGGTCTACGCATCGCCATTGCGCCGGAAAAGAAAATTATCTTAACGGTCGGAGATGGAGATGCCTTCGGCATCGGGATAGCCCATTTGATACATGCCGCCCGGTGTAATGCCGACATGACCGTTATCGTCAACGACAATCTGGGATATCAGTCCACCGGAGGTCAGTACGGCTGGACGACGCCGCAGGGCAGCAAAACGGACAGCAGCCCTTACGGAATGTTTGAGCCCAACCTGATGAGCGAAGGCATGGATGTACTGGAAATCCTCAAAGGTGCCGGGGCGACTTTCCTGGCCCGTCATGTATCTATGGACGGCTCCCGGGCGGTGGAGACCGTCAAGAAGGCTATTCAAAACAAAGGGTTTTCGCTCGTGCATATGCCGTACCCCTGTCCGACAAATTTCGCTTCACGCGAACTCGGGTCACGCAATCAAGTCAATATCTTTCGTTGGATTCGCGACCAGGCGGCACCCCTGGGTGAGGAAACGGAAGATACGGTTTGGGCCACAGGCATATGGCATGATGCCAGCAATTCGAGACCTGAATTCAACGAGTATGTGTGGGAGACCGTCGAAAAAATCAGGAGGACAGGAACGATATGAAAGAACGAATCGAAATTGTAGCCAGTGGTTTCGGTGGCCAAGGGGTGGTAAGACTGGGTCAAATTGTCGGTGAAACCGGAGTCAAACAAGGCCTGCACGTTACCATGTTAAAAAGCCATGGTACGGAAATGCGCGGCGGATATGTTCGCAGCCAGGTGGTTCTTTCCAAAGAAATTATAGACAGTCCGATGTGTGAAAACCCGGACTATTTTGTTGCACTCTCGAGTGCCGCTTACAATCGATTTAAGGACACGGTGGCGGACTCCGGCATCATCATCTATGACCCAGCATTTGTCGAAGAAATTGATAGTTCACTAAAGTGCATCCAAAATGAGTTTCCGGCCAAACAACTATCAATGGACCACTTCAATAGCCCACTCTTTGCCAATACACTGGTTTTGGGTGTGATTGCCAGGGCTGTTGAAATTCTTGAAAAGGAAACCGTGCTAAAAAGTATCTTGGCGGTAATTCCAAAATTTCACGACCGAAATCGCCAGGCCTTTGAGATCGGTTTTGACTATGCGGCTTAAACCCGGGATAGTGATAAGCTACTCCTAATAACCAATAACTCCCGACAGGGGCCAGGAGATAGCATTGCGAACCATCAGGCATTATATCGATATGCGCGCTGCCGAGGAGCCGGATAAAATTTACTTGTTCGCTCCAGAGCCCGGACTCACCTTAACTTATGGCCAACTTCAAACTGATTCCATTGCATTTGGAAAATATCTTTATCAAAAAGGCCTTAACAAGGGTGATAAAATTTCTTTCATGCTTGGCAACGGATACCAAACCGCTAAAATTTTTCTGGGTGGTATGTATGCCGGCCTGGTTGTGGCACCCCTAAATCTGATGTCTCAGCCTTCCCAACTTGAGTATGTGATGTCGCACTCGGACACCCGCATCATTTTTTATAGTGCCGATCAGAAAGAGCGTTTGGAAAAAGCGGCTTGTAAGACCAACTGCTCAATCGAACTAATACAAATTGATAATGATGCCGAGCTGCTACCCAAGGTTGACGCGGATGGTCCCCGAGACCTTTTGCCGCCCATCGACGAGGAAGACGAGGCGCTCTTGCTGTATACCTCCGGCACAACCGGACTGCCCAAGGGTGTGATTCTCTCCCATAAAAATATGATTGCCGGTGGAGAGTACACCACCTTGGCCCACGAACTGACACCTCTAGACCGGGCGCTTTGCTCGTTGCCGCTCTATCACATTAACGGCGAGATTGTGACCGCTGTGACGCCGCTGGTGAGCGGCGGCAGTGTGGTCATGCCGCACAAATTCAGCGTCTCCGATTTTTGGCAACTCATTTCCGAATATCGCTGTACCTGGTTTAGCGTTGTGCCCACGATTATTTCATTTTTAGCTAGCTCGACCGAAATTGAAGGTCAGGACCTCGACCTCGAGCAGCTGCGTTTTGGGCGGTCCGCTTCGTCGGCGCTACCGCCGTCCCTTCACAAAACCTTCGAGAACAAATTCAATGTCGGCATCATTGAGACGATGGGGCTGACCGAGACCGCTGCCCCGGTTTTTTCAAATCCTGTGGACCCGGCTCAACGCAAGTATGGCTCACCTGGTAAGGCCGTGGGCAATATCGCTAAAATAATCGACGAAAAAGGCCGGGAAGTCCCCCGGGGAACCCAAGGGGAAATTATGATCAAGGGCGATAATGTGATGAAATGCTATTACAAAGCCCCCGATAAAACCGCCGAGGCTCTCGAACCGGATGGATGGCTTCATACTGGTGATCTGGGCTATATGGACGATGACGATTTCATTTTTGTCACCGGCCGTATCAAGGAATTGATCATCAAGGGCGGCGAGAATATCGCGCCACGGGAAATTGATGAAGCGTTTTATAAGCATCCTGCCGTGCAAGACGCGGCTGCCGTTGGGATACCAGATAATGAATATGGCGAAGAAATTATGTGCTGTTGTGTTATCAAAGAGGATTGCGAGTGTACCATCGAGGATCTGGAGGCCTTCTGCCGCGAAGAACTGGGTGAATTTAAAACCCCCAAGGTAATTAAGGTGATGAAAGAATTGCCCAAAGGTCCTTCGGGTAAAATCCAGCGGCTTAAGCTGCCTGATATCGTAAAACAGTCTGAAAAGGAGGAGCGCGCGCCCGGCTCATGAATTGAGAGGATTCGTATGGCTGAATTCATACAGTATTTCCCTCTGGCCCTCACCTTTGCAAACCTATTGACCTTGGTTCTGGGTGTCATCGGCGGTTTGATTCTTGGTGCCACCCCCGGCTTAAGTCCCACCATGGCCGTTGCCCTTCTCGTTCCATTCACTTTTCATATGAACCCCATCACCGGATTAATTCTACTCGGTGCCGTCTATACGGCGACCGTGGCCGGTGGGGCTATATCTGCTATATTGATCAATATCCCGGGAGCTCCAGCCAATATTGCCACATTGCTGGACGGCCATCCCATGGCCAGACAGGGTAAATCTCAAAAGGCTTTGTACATTTGCTTTATCAGCTCCCTGATCGGCGGGCTTTTCGGTATGGTCATCATGATTCTGTTTACACCGCCGATGGCCAAAATTGCGCTTAAGTTCGGGCCCTCGGAAATGTTTTGGGTGGCGATCTTCGGAATTACCGTGATGGCTGGACTATCCTCCGGCTCCATCGCCAAGGGCCTTTTCGGTGGAATGTTCGGGCTCCTTATCAGTACGATTGGCTACAGCCCGATGCTGGGTGTACCGCGCTTTGTATTTCACGATGTTCTTATCGGCGGGGTGGCTATCGTTCCGGCGCTCATCGGGCTTTTTGCCATCCCTCAGGTATACACGCTGGCAGAAAAACTAGATACTCTGATCGAACGGCCGGATTACAAGCCCCAAAAAGGTATTTTATTTAAAACAGTCCTTGAAAACTTGAAAATGGGCAAAGCCTTAGGGATTGGGTCGGTTGTGGGGACAATTATTGGGGTGATTCCCGGAGCCGGCGGTCAGGTGTCGGGCCTGATTGCCTATGACCAAATCCGCAAATTTTCAAAAAAGCCAGAAGACTTCGGCAAAGGCAACCCTGAAGGCGTGGCGGCCGCCGAATCTGCCAACAACGCGATGGTCGGACCGTCTCTGATTCCTCTGCTAACCTTGAGTATCCCCGGCAGTCCGACTGCGGCCGTGCTGCTGGGAGGGCTTCTTATTCATGGACTATTTCCCGGGCCGGACCTGTTTTTAAACAATGCGTCAATCACCTATGCCTTTATCGCCAGTTTGGTTTTGGCACAGGTTGCCATGTGCATTTTTGGACTGATCATGTCGCGGTATTCCTATATGGTGATGAGTGTTCCCAACCTCTATATGATCGCTGCCGTGACTATTTTAGCCGTTTATGGAACCTACAGTGTTCAAAATAGTTTTGCTGACGTCATTGTCATGTTCAGCCTGGGCACCCTAATGTATATAGGCAATAAATTTGGTTTCTCCGCCGCGCCAGTGGTGTTGGGCATAATTTTGGGTCCGATTGCTGAAGATAATTTTTTGAAGGGAAAACTCATTGCTGAAACAGATGTCGGTGTTTTTAGCTATTTTTTCCACGGACCGACGAATCTGGTCATCATATTGCTTTGCGCCGTCTCCATCGGCTACAGCATCTACGGAGAGTTAAAGACGATTAAAATGGCAAAGGAGGCATAGGATTGAAAAAAGATCTCATTGTTGCATCGATTCTGCTGGCCGGCTCGATTGTGCTGTATGCGTCTTTATCATTGATGGAAGATCCGGCGGCGGCATCTTTTCCACGCGTGGTGATCGTTATCATGGGATGTCTTGGATTGACCCTGGTTATTCAGACCCTTATCGCCAGGCAGCGGCATGAAAGAGCGGTCCTCCAAAGCGACCATGTCTCAGATTCGAGGTCTGAACCCAAAAAATCGGGCTCAACCAAGCAATTTTCCTTTGGAACATTGGCCATCTGTTTCGTTTTGATTGTGCTATATTTTGTGGTGATGGAAAAACTTGGATTTTACGTTTCAGCGTTTTTATTTTTTATTGTCCTTACGTTTATTTTAGGCAGAAAAAATTTGACGCTGCAAAAAGGTGCTGTGCAAGTCGGCATAGCATTCATCTTTACCGCGGTCCTGTTCTTGCTGTTCAACAAGCTCCTGGTGGTTCAAACACCCAAAGGACTGCTTTTTTAAGCCTGATTCTCCCGCAACCGGCAAAACTGCGGTGGGCAGGACCGAAAATTGTCAGTAATTATTAACCAAACCTGTTCAATCGAAAGGAGGAAGGCATGAAGATGAAATGGTTTACAACAACTATCCTGTTGGTGTTGGCGGCATTTTTTATTTTAGGTATGAGCACAGTGTCTGCTGACGATTATCCTAAATCTCCGGTCAGTATGGTTGTGGCCTATTCACCAGGAGGCGCCACCGATTTTCAGGCTCGAATCGTAACCATGATGGCCGGGCTCGAAAAGTATTTGGGACAGCCCATTGTTATTATCAACAAGCCCGGCGCTGGTGGGCAGGTTGGATGGAATTGGTGTGTCGAGAAAGGCACTAAAGACGGGTATACCATGCTGGCATATAACGTGCCGCATTTTATCGCCCAGTCGAACGTTTATAAAACTAAATATGATATCAATACCTTCGAGCCGGTAGCCAACTGGGGTGCGGACCCTGCCGTGCTGATTGTTCCCAAGGATAGCCCTTTCAACTCTATGCAGGATTTGGTTGACTTTGCCAAGCAAAACCCCAAGAAGGTCACGGTAAGTGGTGCCGGCATGTTTGTGGGGCATCACATCGCCCTTTTACAATTCCAAAAGGCAGCCGGTATTCAGCTGACCTATATCCCGGAAAAGGGTGGGGTTCCGGCGATGCAATCGGTGGTGGCCGCAAAAGTCAAAGCAGGCTTTAACAACCTATCCGATGCATTTCGCAATCAGGACCGCATCAAAATTTTGGCCGTTGCAGACTTGCAGCGGCATGAATTTTTACCGGATGTGAAGACATTCAAAGAAATGGGTGTCGACGTCGACGATTCCAGCGTGAATTTCAGAGGCGTAGCATTTCCCAAGGGAGTGCCTCAAGAAATTATCGATAAGTGTGCCGCTGTTTTCCCAACTTTGTTCAACGACAAGAAAGTCCAGGCTAAGATGAAAGCCAGTGGCAGCCCCGTGCGGGTTCTTGCTAGAGATGAGGTCATCAAAATGTTTCAGGACAGACAAACCTATTTGGAAGGACTTTTGAAGGAGCTTCGAAAAAAATAGAGTATATTTTGGACCCACTCTTGGGTTTGCGCAATGAGAGGTTCAGGGACCTCTCATTGCCTTTTAGTATTGCAGACCGCAGAAAAACATCAGGTTCTGCATTGCGTTGACGAAGATGTAGGGCTGATCATCCATCGAAAACGGACCAAACCTTCCACCTTCTTGCCTGGCGAGATCATACTTTTCATTTTTCATTATATCCGGATAAAGTTTGTCGACACATTCCGGGCAGATTCCATGACTGAATTCAGCGTCCGAATGCTGACTCAAATAGATTTCAATCTGATTCCAAATTGCCCTGGTAGGGTATACTTGCCACGGCCTACTTCCGCCTAAAAATCAGCGGCCATCCGCAAGACGGCCTCGGCCTTTTACTGGGGCCATCCTCATCCTCCCAGCTTTGCTGGTGGTCGCTGATTAATTGTTTCGTGAGACACTAGTGCTTCAAAATGATATATGAAACAGTTCGCGCGCAATGGGGATCAATTTGAGTATGGCTTCTTGCTGATGACCACGTCAGGCTCCGGCTCAAACTGTCTCATTCGGATCAAAAAATCTGGGATTGCGGTTATCGATGATAATTGGAAGATGTGATCTAACCTTCTAAGATCAAATAACTTCTTATTCGTATCTGGACATATGCTTTTTTGGCATATTTTTTGAATTCGATAATGCAATCAGCAACCAACCCTCTTGATTTCCAGATGAAAAAACGTCAGGTTTGTCTATGCTCGAAGCGCGGGAAAAATGCTCGTGCTTTCTCAGGCGATCAGAATGAACCGTATTCAGGGTAAAGACAGGGGGAATCAAACAAAAAAAAAGAAGGAGGAGATCAATGAGTAAAACCGAACAACATTTAAAGGATGCTTTTGCTGGCGAATCCCAGGCCAATCGAAAATACCTTGCCTTCGGGGAGAAGGCGGAGAAAGAGGGATACCCGCAGATTGCCAAATTATTCCGGGCCGCCGCCGCGGCGGAAACGGTTCACGCACATGCTCACCTGAGAACTCTGAAAGGGATCGGCTCGACCGCCGACAATCTCAAGGAGGCCATTTCCGGAGAAACCTTCGAGTTTAAATCCATGTACCCGGCCATGATCGCAGACGCCGAAGCCGAAGGGGAGAAGGCGGCCTTGCGCAGCTTCAATTATGCCAATGATGTTGAAAAAATCCATGCCGATCTCTATACGAATGCCCTGGAAAAAATGGAGAGCCTGGAGGAAGTTGATTATTATGTCTGCAGCGTTTGTGGATATACCTGTGAGAGTCAACCGCCTGATGTGTGCCCGGTTTGCAAAGCCAAAGCATCGGCCTTCTTTAAAGTTGATTGATAAGGACTGCTGTTATGAAATGCCCTCAGTGTGGTTGTGAAAAGTTTTATATTAAAGATCCGGACGATGCTTACGAGACCTATGAGTTCGTATTGCAAGATGGCAAGGTTGCCTACGGGCCGGATGTGGACGCCTCGAGTTGTCCCGAACTGTGCCATGACACGGAAACCTATTGCGATATGTGCTCGTGGCACGGCCCTTTCGACGATTTGAGTGATAGTCCCGAATAGGCCCAACACCTTTGATGTAATAGCTAGGCCCAATGCCCCGCAGGCAAAAACTTCGGCCAACAGGTTGCCGTAATTACAAATTAGAGTACAAAGGTTTTTTTAATTCGCTGTCGGCATGAGCCGCTCTAACCCCCACCCTCCTTGTTAAGAGTGATCATGCTCGACGGCGTTTCCTTTCTTTTTCGTTATTTCTGTTACCTATATTTTTTAGCCGCTCTATGCCCTATGCCCCATGCTCTATGCTCTATGCCCCATGCCTTACCACCAGTACCAGTAGGGAGACAGCGTCCGGTGGTGTGGATATGGCCCGGGATAAAAATAGAGAGGTCTATTGGTGTAATTGGACCACAGGTAGATTTCACGGTTTTCAACTTTCAGATATTGAATCTGTTCCTCACCAATTTTTTCTACTGCAGTTCCGATTACCCTGCCGGCCACTGTTACAGCCTGATCCTTGCTGTAGACCTCCGGGTCCAAAAATCCGTTATGAAACACCATAAATCTTCCCTGGGAGCGCTTTCTTAGATCCGGGTCGTCACCCAAGCGCAGGGGGGTTTGCAAAACCTTGATTACCGTCTTGTCCGCCAGATTTTTTGTTTCCAATATGTATCCACCCAGAATCACCGTGTGCCCGATGAATTTGTCGGCATCCCGAATCAGGGTTTGAAAGGGCACCGGCGGGTCAGCTTCCGAGCGTATCTGATGTGATATGACCGAACAGGATACCATGGAAACCCATACCATTATGCCGATGAAGGCCGCTTGAAGTTTGTACACCATACCTGTTCCTAAAAATATCCAACCATTCCAGAATGTTATTCTTGATCAAATACCTTTTCAACCATTCGATTCGCCTGGGATCGGGCGTTGTGGTTGCCGAGGCCTCTGCCAGCATTGCCATCGCTTTTTTTCGGTAACCCAATCGCCTGAGATCCAACTGGACAGAATTCAAATAAAGACCGGCGCCGGCCCGGGACAGCTTGGCAGAGGCATAACAGTTATCCGGATTTAATTCAATAGAATCCAATTCAATTTGTCTATTGCAAGCACGATTGGATTTAGTGTAATGATTGATTGTTTCAAATTTTTGCTGCCACCTTCATCACATCCGGATGACAACTCCATGCTTGACACTGTAAAAGATTTCGCCCAAAAACATTTTAAAACGGCCCGGGGCAGCCACAATTGGGATCACACCCTCAGGGTTTACCGACTTTGTGAACGTATTGGTATGGCCGAAGGGGTTGACATGAACGTATTGCTATCGGCTGCGTATCTCCATGATATCGGTCGCAGCCAGCAGGATGAATCCAGTGGAGCCGTTTGCCATGCTGAAATAGGGGCGCTGATGGCCGAGTCCATGGTGAAAAAATTGACGCTTTCGGAAGCCCAAAAGATAAACATTCTGCATTGCATTCGATCCCATCGTTTCCGCGGCAGGTTCGTACCCAATACACCGGAGGCCAGAGTATTGTTTGACGCCGACAAACTGGATGCCATCGGAGCGGTGGGAGTTGCGCGGGCCTTTATGTTTGCCGGGGAGGTGGGGGCGCGGCTTCACAGCGCTGAGGTCAATATTGAGGATACGGCAGCCTATTCCACCGATGACACCGGCTATCGGGAATTTATAGTGAAACTCAGCAAAATCAAGGATCGCATCCTGACTGAGGAAGGCCATAGACTGGCCAGATACCGCCATGACATCATGGTCGAATTTTTCAAACAATTTTTAGAAGAATATGAGGGCAGGAGGTAAGATTATGGCTCTGAACATCGTCGACAGGATAGACCATTTGGTTGGCATCCGTCACCTTTTGATCAGCGTGTCCGACAAAAGCGGATTGGACACGTTCGTACCCCGACTTGTGGCTTTAAACCCCGATTTAAAGATATTTTCAACCGGCGGCACTTTTTCCCGGCTGCAAGAGATTCTGGGCGGCTCTGCGGATCAACATCTGGTTCGGGTCTCCGGTTACACCGGACAGCCCGAGACTCAGGGAGGGCTGGTAAAAACCCTGGATTTTAAAATTTATCTCGGTCTGCTCACCGAAACCTACAACGATGCTCACCAGGATGATCTCAAACGCACCGGCGCTGTGCCCATCGACATGGTGGTTGTGAATCTATATCCTTTCCAGGAGACCATAGCAAAACCGGATGTTACGGTTGAACAGGCCAGAGGCAATATCGATATCGGCGGCCCCTGTATGATCCGGGCTTCGGCTAAAAATTTCATCCGGGTATGCCCGGTGGTGGATCCTTCTGATTATGGCATGATCATCTCCGAGGTGGAAGCCAACAATGGCGCGATTTCTTTGGGAATGCGCTACCGTCTGGCCCAAAAAGCATTCGAACACACCGCTATCTATGATCGTGCCATCGCTGATTTTCTTGGCAAAAAAGCTTTAGCAGATGTTGAGAGCTGCTATAACCTATAAGGTTGAACCTTCATTTAAAGGAGATCCAAGATGGCTGAAGATCTAAAAAAAATGTACCGCACGATCATGGATGATCATTTTCCCGCCAAGATGGAGATCAGCTTCATCGATGACAATCATCGGCAAACGCTCGTCTATGAAAAGGTTACCTGGACCATCGACAATGTCCAAAAGGGACTTCGATATGGTGAGAATCCGGGGCAGGAGGCGGCCCTCTACCGACTGGTCAACGGCAATCTCGTATTGGGAGAGACCCAAACCATCCAGCCGGGACAGTACCTGGCATCCGATATCGAACTGCTGCAGTCGGGCAAGCACCCCGGTAAAACCAATTTGACCGATGCCGATAATTCGCTTAACATTCTGCGATACTTCGGTGATAAACCGGGCGCCGTGATTGTGAAACACAACAACCCTTGCGGGGTGGCCTTGTCCGATTCTCTTGTAGACGCTTACCTGAAAGCCAATCTGGCCGACCGGGTGGCCGCTTTCGGCGGATGCATCGCCTTGAACCGGACGGTGGACAAGGCTACGGCGGAAGCCATTGTAGAGCAGTATGCCGAAGTCGTGGTGGCGCCGGAATTTGAGCCGGGGGTTATGGACATTTTTGCGGCCAAAAAGAACCTCAGGGTGGTCAAGATCGGCAACATCGAGCGTTTGCAGTCTTTTGTCGGGCAGCGCTGCGTGGAATTTAAAAGCCTGATCGACGGGGGGATTATTGCACAATGGTCTTTCGTACCCGCCGCCCGTAGCAGACAGGATCTTAAAATCGCCGCGTGCGATCATAAAGGCAACACATACAAAATCCAGCGGCACCCCTCCGACAAAGAATATGAAGACATGCTTTTCGGTTGGCTGGTGGAATCCGGCATCACCTCCAACTCGGTAATTTACGTCAAGGACCTGGTTACGGTGGGAATCGGGACCGGTGAGCAGGATCGGGTCGGCGTCGCCCAAATTGCCAGGGACAAGGCTTACCGCAAGCTGGCGGATCGCTATTGTTTCGAGAGCCTTGGCATGCCTTACAATGATTTAGCAGATCCGGACAGGAAAGCCGAGTTCGATGAACGGGTAGAACGGGAAAAAGGCGGCCTGATCGGCGCGACCATGGTCAGCGATGCATTCTTCCCCTTTCGGGACGGGGTGGATGTCGGTATCAAAGAGGGCATCACGGCGGTGATTCAACCGGGCGGGTCCGCCAATGACTATCAATCGATTGAAGCCTGCAATGAAGCCGATGTGACCATGGTGTATACGGGACAACGTTCGTTCAAGCATTAGCTATCGT
>JASFSK010000018.1:0-18215 GCA_050114455.1 Desulfobacterales bacterium
TATTCGCCGATGCCGATGAGAAGGGCATAATTTTCAGCCCGTGAAATCGTCGGCGTATCGCAAACGAACCAGATGCCAAGCACCCATATGATCGATTTTAGATATGTTTTAGTCATTCTCAATCAATGTCACCTTAACCCGCCGGTTGAGCATATGCTCCGTTTCGGTGTCACCGTTATAGAGCAGCTCTGATTCCCCTCGGCCTTCTGTTTTTAATCTTCCAACGAGAGCTGGATACTGTCGTTCCAGCTCCGTTCTAACCGACTGCGCCCGTCGTTCAGATAGTATTTGGTTGTAGACCGTTGGTCCCCGTTTGTCGGTGTGACCCACGAGAAGAAAAGACCAGGATCGAATGCTGTCTCGTGTCAAGGCTTCGCCCAACTCTGCTACCTGACGGACCCCGCTGATATTTAATTCGGACCTGTCGAATTCAAACTGGACGGGTATGTTCACGCCGGGCCGGATCGCAAATTTCCGCTCCTCACGAATCTGGGCGTCGGCCTGCAGCGCTGAGGCAATTGCATCCGCCGTCATACCGCTCCGGTAGTACCGGGTTCTGATATTTTCAAGCGCTTTTTCCAACCAGTCAGGTACCGGAGCGGGATAGAGGCGCTTGGCCGCTTCGATCGCCCGCAGCGCCGGGAAAGACTTGCCGGTTGCTGCCAGTAATTCTCCCCGGCGTGCCAGTGCGCTCGCTGCGGCCTTTGGTGTTGCGGCCGTTTGCCAGGCCTGCACGAAGGCAGTCATGGCCTCCTTCATTTTGGCCTGATCTTTGTAAAGCAGCCCAAGCATATACCAGGCGTTGAAATTGGGACACACTTCTAAGGACCGATGGAGGTATTCGATACTTCGCCCGGCATTGACGGCTGACTTTGCCCGGGAATAATAGGTTTCACCCAACCGGCAGTCCACGGCCTGGGAAGAATTGTACCATATGAAAAGTGCAATTAAGCCGCCTGCCCCACAAAATATCTTCACGTCTGCCTCCGGTAAACTAGATCTAAGATTTCAATCTCCAATCATAAATTGATAAAGCCTAGTGATCCCACAGATCCAAAAATCAGGTAATCAATCAGGACCTACTCCACCTTACATTGCCCTTTTCTTCTGATCTTGGCGGCGATTTTGCCGGCAGCAAGCCAGCCTGCACCCTGCCGTAATACCAGCGATCGTGTTGAGTTTGGCGACAGCTCTGCCAGGACTCCTTTTGCATCCTTGAGGCCGTCTTGATATCCGTTGAGGGAAGACCGGGTCAGAAAGGCGGCAATCAGATTCTCTCCGGAAGGACCTTCGGCCACTATCTCAAAATCCATGCGCCTGTTCGGAAGGGTAATATCGCCCTTCTCAACGGCATTATGCGGGTGATATCGGTTTGGAAACAACACGGTTGCATGATCATCAGCACCAATATGCAGAATATTCAAATACCCCGGTTCAGGTACCCAGACGGATAGCTCAAGGACCTCATCCGGTTCGAAGCAGGTTTTGTTCAGTCGGATCCTGACGGATTCAATGCTTTTATACACCAGCGATTCCAGTTTCTGCCGCACGAAGCGGTTTTCACCTGGAGACACCAAGGCCAGAGGATATTTCCTCAGAAGGATATTCCCGGCAATCTGGGGATGAAAAGCTGCCTGATCAGATCGAATCTGGTTGCGAATATATTTTTGCGCTCCCATCTGCAGTTCCTCGGGGGTAATGCTGTTGCCTGAAGCTGCGGCGGAACGAATGGTTTTCAGCAGTCCCAAGGTAAAAATACTACCCTGAGCGCTGGCAATCGTTTTCTCATCGTCACGGCAGGCTGTAATCGCGACATAATGATTCATGTCCGCCGAAGAGGCCTGCGGTTTCATCAGATCGAAACTGCCGCTGGCGCCAGCGGCTTCCAATGTGGGCGAGTAGTAGAAGTATTTAATCTTGGCCGAGCCGGTTTCAAACGATCGGGCAGATAACTGCAACCGCTTGGTCGCGGAGCCGCTATGGCAGGCATCTAATATCACCAGAACATTGCGGCTTTTCATTCTCGCCAGCATGCCGTTCAGATGATCGTCAACCAAAACGCCGCTTAGGCTTTGCCGCCCGCCGATTTCACTGAAGAAGGCATCGTAAAGCAGCAACACCTCATCAAATTGGTCTTTCTCATCATTGTTTTCATCTGGTATCTGGGATCCATGCCCGCTGAAGTAAAGCAGCACCCTGTCATCCGGCCCCGGTCCGCCGATCAGCCAGTTTTCAATGGCATCATATATCTCGCCACTGGAGGCCTGTTCATGTTTCAACACCTTAATTTCATGCTCTTTGAATCCCATCAGGTGTGAGACTTCCCTCATCATATCGATATCCAGGCCGACCCCGTTCAGTCTCTCCTCAAATTGGGCGTATCGGCCAACGCCGATCAACAAAGCCCGATTATCACTGCGAGCCTTTGAAACCATAATGATAGACAACAACACAAGCAATATGAAGAATGACAGCAGCCCATCTGACCGCTTTTTGTTGTCGGCCATGTCGCCTCCTTGAATGATGCCGATCGGGAGTTACCTGTTATTCGCTATTGGTTAGTGGCCTAAAGGTGTCTCCTATTCTCTTTATGACGAATCAAATTGAAATTGGTTTACAAAAAATTAGCAGACAACCAATCATTTAAAGCAATACCATCAAGTACAAATTTCGGCTGGCCTGCTTACCTGTCTTTGATCTTTATTCCCAGATTCGTCAATTCTCTTTTACCTTTTCGCAGCGCTCGTTTATCATCATAGCGCATCACCACCTGATAACGGCCCAGTCCCATCCGGTACCAATTCAGGTTCAGTCCGGGAGCTCTGGTTTTAAGGTATCGATAAAATCCCGCTGCACGGTATGGTTTGGTAAAAGTTATAATTTCTAGCTGCTGATTCGGATGGTAGCGCAACTGTCCGTCGTGTTCGGATGCGGTTGCGGCAACAGTGGAGCCACCCAGGATCTGCTTTAAATGGTGATATATATAGCTGCTGTACCACTTTGCACCTTCGGGGATGCTGCCGGCGGTGGAATCCTTGCGGATGCGATTGGGACCATAGTTATAGGCTGCCAGGGTCAGATGCAAATTGCCGCTGTAGCGGTCGAGCAGTTCCCTGAGATATCTCGCCCCGGCCAGAATATTGGTGCAAGGATCATACAAGGCATCCAACTTTTGGATTCCCAGATGATTGGCAGTTTGAGGCCAAAGAATTTGCATCAAGCCATGGCAGTTTCGGTCTGATTTTGCCCTGGGATTAAAGTTGGATTCCCCTCGTGAAACTGCCAGAAGAAGTGTCAAAGGGAGGTTGTAGCTATCGGCCGCTATTTTAAAACAGTCATCAAATGGATATTGAATTGCGGGGAATTTTTGTGCATCATCAGCCAGATATTGCTTCCAAAGAGCTTCAGCATCCGGCTTGATATGTTCGACCGTGCTGAAACCCGGTTGCGCATATCCAAGCAACAACATGCAGATCATCAATTTTGCCGGACAGATGAAATGATTCATGGCGGATCATGCCAAAAAAGTATTTCGCGCCACTCGACCATACCCGGAAAACGGTCAGACAGTTGCTTTAAGTAGTTCTGCCATTGCCGGACCCGCTGCTCAGGACTTTCAGATGGGCCACTTGGCCAAGCACTGGCAAAACCAATTGGCGGACGGCAGCACAATCCCCGGTACTGCGCCGTGCGGTCGGCAAATCGTTCTGCCAGCTCTTTTTCGGTGATCGCAATTGCGTACACCCTTTCCATTCCGGGAGAAGAATCCAACATCAGGGTACTCTGGCTCGTGCCGGAAAGCGGCGGAAATCGCATCAGATCACCGGGCTGCCGCATGGCAGTGATATTACTGAATGCCGGACAATCGGATGGAAACAGTGTCGTTTGCATGCCATCAGCATCCTGACCCACCAGGAAGACAAAGGCAGTTTCGGACAAGCGGATCTCAATCGCCAGACAGCCACCTGAGGCAAGGTGGCCACGCGATGCGACCTGCCGCAAGCCGGATATCCAGGGAGAATCGGTTGCGCAATCTGTTAATTTCATAGGTGTGATCAGGCCGAATGATGAAATCAGCGAAGGTTTGCTGATTTGATTTAATAGACGATGGGAATCGGAACGGTTGGGTGGTTGGTTGCCGGTCACCATGGTTGGTTTCGGCAAGTCAATCAGCACATAAGCTTCGGTTTCTACACCGGGCAAATAATTCCCATCCTTAGGGAATCTGGCTGCCACCCAGACCTGGTGCAGGTTTTTATGGATTGCATGTATCTGACTGACCACCGTGATGTTGGCTTGATCAGGATCATCGGTGACCTCGACCTCCCGGAAACGTGCCAGATATTTACCCAAAAGCGTCATGGTTATGTGAAAAATCCTTGGGTTGTGGCCGGCACTATTTTTAACATATACCACCGGCTCATCTTCTTCCCCCTGCCGCATGAGACAACTTAAATTACGCGCAAGATAAGCAGCCAGAAAGTCCGGTTGCCGGTCGGTAAATGGCAAAGGTCGCAGACCACGCAGGTAGTTATCCGGTTGCTCACGATTCAAAGCTTCCCGCTGTAACTCGGTCGGCGTTCCCTGCCAGGTTTTGCCAAAGCCGGAAACATATTTCTCCTCAGCCAGGTTCAAGGCTCGCACCTTGACATAAAGAGCTCCCTCCACCCGGGTCAGTCCGCAGTCGATACCGATATAGTAATGGATTTTGCGATGATCACCGCAGGAAACATCTTCCAGCTTGAGATGGTGTTTCCAGGGCTGAATTGCAGGTCGCCAGGCAAGATCCAGGTCCGGCTGATTCAGCAAACCATCCATGATTTTTTGGCGGATTTGATCGGTCAGATCATCAATATGGGGCTGGACAACGTCGCCTTGCATTCGGACCAGCAAAACGGGCTGCTTTTTAAACCGCGGGTGTTTGGAAAGTTGCTGCGCCAGATAGGGGATAAGAGAATTATCCAGCCAGGATTCCAATGTGGGCGAATCCGACGGTCGCTCGATTTTAGGTGCCAGATGATGTCGGGTACAATCGTACAGTCCTGCCCAGACACAAATGACAATAACCGGCAGCACCTTGGCCTTTATGTTTTCGATTGTCTTCAATTCAGATTGACTCCGCCGTCTGCCGTGATAATCAGTTCACCCCCCTCCCGGTTCCTGATTAATTGACGGATCGATTCCGCCGTTGGTGCGGACAAGGTGACACCCCAGACGACATTACGCCGGCCGAAAGCAGCAATTTGCCGCTGAAAAACCTTAGCGTAACTGGAAGGCACTGTGAGGGTTTCCATCTCATAAATTTGCCGCGGGGATTTAGCCGCAATATAAATCGGTCTTTTCCCGGAAAGCCTCAGTCGCCAGGCATTATTGCCGGCGATGGCATAAAAGTTAACTTTTCCATTTGAGATGAGCTTGTCCAAAGCCTCGTCTGAAGCAAACCGGAGCAAAAATCCTTGTCGGGCAGACGATGTCATGGGTTGGCTTTCCGTTGCCTTACGGGTTGATGGACGATTTTGAAAAGAAGTCCGCTCCAGCTTTTCTTCCACCCGCCGTAATTTTTGGCGAATATTTGCAAGATTTTGAGTTTCGTTTTCAATTTGGTTTTTCAGATCGGCTCGTAGTTGTCGTTTGTCTTCAATATTTTGCATGATCTGCACTAATTTCAATTCCCGCGTCTCAACTGCACGCCTGGTATCGACAAGGTTTCGGGAAACTTGTTCCAATTCGGTCTTCAAACCAGCCACGCGGGCACGAGCAGCTTCTTCTGTCTGGGTCGCCTTGACGGCCCTGGCCGATGCTTGTTCGATGGCAGCCGCGGCTGATTTTACCTTGCTTTGCATCGCTTCAAGCTTTTTTTTGAGCACGGCTATTTTCTCGTGAAGCCTTTTGACTTCTGCGCTTCCACCGGGCGGTAAGGCAATGGTGGGACCGGCTTCAGGCGGTGCCATGGGAAGTGTTTTGACAAGGGCAAATATCGCCATCAGGCACAAACACAATATCGAAAAAAACCGCATGACATCGGTTTGCAGCATTTCAGCATCGTCAAACAGAAGCGGATTGCTCTGGCAACTGTACAGCGATAGAGAATGTAAAGCATTCATCAGTTTCTTTTCAAATAAACTGGCCACTTTTAGGGATAGCGGTTGATCTTTTTCCTGAAACCTTCAACAATTTTCCGGCGGTTGGTTTTCACTGCGATCAACCAGAATGCCGAGTTGCCCATCGATGGATTTTAGGACAGCAGTCACCGCACCGGCCTGTTGATCGGCCAACCGGTTGAAGTAGGCTCTTACCTCGTTGCCGACCGCCAGAGATTTTATCAGACGCAGCGCGTATCCGCCGACGGCTCCGACGATGGTCGTGGAAAGTGCCAGTAAAATTCCGCCGTCAACGAGTCGCTGCAGGATGGCAAAGGCCCCGAGCTTGGCGGCCGAATCGGCAGTCAAGCCGTCGAGCCCTTGCAACAGGGCTGCCCGCATGCCGATCGCCGTCCAGATCACACCGATGCCAAAGAACAGGTTAATCAAAATATCCACCTGATGATCGACCTGGGTTATCTTTTCAGGGGAGACACCATCATCTCTCAGAAAAAGTTTTAGCCGCCGGAGGGCGCCGGTATAAAATAAGAGCACTAAAAAAAACGGAACGACAGACAGTTTTAGGTTTTGATAAGCCCATGACAACATTCGCTGAATGCTGGGGACATCCAAAACGGAAATTGTGAGTATTTCGGACAAATTCAAAACATACAGCAGTGCAATCGCGAGAAACAGCGCGCCCAAGGCACCGGAAATAACGCCTCCCGAAAAACCGCCGGTCGAGTTTCGTTTGGTTTTCATAATACAACTTCCCGTGGTTTCAATGACGACACGACCTGCAGGTGGCGTCCAGCAGCAGAAGAATAGAATGATATTGATCTGATGCAACGTAGAAAGAATTTTTATCCCGGCAGGCCTTTAACAGCCCCTCTTCCTTCTGGCGAAGCTCATTTTCCATTTGATTTTCGATATCTTTTTGGGTGTCCTCGATACAGGAGGAGCAAACATTGTAATCATCCGGCAGTGATATGAAGGTCGTGTTGAAATACCGATTGTAGTAACTTCGGGCCTGAATTTTATCAATAATACCCTGATCATGGGACCATTCCAGAAATTCGCTGAACCGGCGCTTGTTCTCAATATCCGGGTCTCGTTTGGCAACTTCAATGAGCCTTTGATAGTAGCTGTCAAACAGGGTCTCACATTCAAAATGCCCCAGATCTTTTCTGGAATGGGTCAAGGCCTCTTCAAGATCAACGCCGGAGGGGAGGGTGCAGGAAGGCTTCAGTAACTTCCGATTCCCGCAGGATAAAATCAGAAAACCCAGTAGCAATAGGGTCAAAAGCTGCTTTTTGTCGCTATAGATGGAGTGTAACAAGTGCATCATGATGATTTCCTCCGTTGGTATCCGGAGATTTCCGGTATTAATCAACCTCTTACGATGGTAAAGCCGGAAAGGCTCTACCGACCATGGAAAATGCAAAAAGGTCATGAAAATACGAAATTCGAAATTGAGATTTAAGTTTTTCTCATTACTGTTCCAGAGGACTTTGATACTCAGCCTTGGTGCTTCCTGGCGGTGGTCCCGGGATACCCTCTGAGCCGCCGGAATCGCCAAATATTATGGTCTTGACCTGAGCGACCATCTCGAACATTTCCGGGGTAATGACACCGTAAGCCTGGTCGAGGTCGATCATGAGTTTGGCACGGCTGATTTCATCCCGTGTCAGAGCTATCAGATCCTGAATTTCCTGGGTGTCAAGATAGATTTCAGCAGCGACAGCGGCCAGGGAGCCACCCGAATCCGCAAAGGATCTCATGGCCACAAGATTATAATATTGCCTGAATTTTTCGCTTAATTTTCGTGAAGGCCGCTTGTACCGGGGAGCGGCAGCCGATTTTTGTATTGTTCTTTCAAGCAGTTTCTGTAGACCCCGCGGGGTGGTCTTGCGCCCCAATTCCTGACGAATGCGTTTTTCGAGGCTGATGCCAGTGGTTCTGACCGAGTCCTCCATACCCGGCAGGCGGGTCTCCATCAAATCCAGCATTTCAAGATAGGTCTGACTTAGCTGGCTGGCGATCTCGCTGCATCCCAGTTCGTCTTGGGCTCCTTCGCATTTGCTGGCCATATATAGTTCTTCCTGCTGATTGAGACGGTCAATCACACCCTGAAGATCTGCCTCCATGGCCTGGGCTGCCTCGCCGGTATGTTTGATGTTTTCGACAACCGTGGTCGGAAACAGCCGGATGGTGGGAGATGTGTCAGTGGCCGCAAATATTTCCCCCCGTGAGGCAGTAAGAAGTACTAAGATTAGTATCAGGTTCCTCATGAACTGCATTCTCCGACTCAAGCCGGATTTTTTTTTAACGATTTCATGCATTGTGCCCTCCTGTCAGATTCTAGTTTTACAGATAAGGGTGTGACCCGCCCCCAATGGGGCCTCTATGGTATTAGACGGACAACTCTTAAAGACTCGCCAGATTCTATGGGATTTATTTTCAGGTTTTTTTAACGGTGCCGCCGATCATCAGAATTGCCGGCCTGACAGAAGGGTTTGACGGCCAATGGGATGTTGACAACAAATAAGGGGGATTTGTGTTCGATTGAAATTGACTGGATAGCATCAAATACTGTTATTTGAGCTTATCTCGTTCGAGCCCAAGGATAGCGTTTTCATTGTTCGAATATCCTCCTGCGGATGTTCTGTTCTCATTTTTCCTTGATGTCCAGATAAGCCACCTTGTTTTCAATCCGAATATGCAGAACTTCTTTGGGTCCGAACAAGCTTTTTTTCTGATAGTAGGGCTTTGCAAGCACAACAACATCCAGATCTTTCAGCTCAAGTCCCCGCTGCTGCAGAGCGGACACGAGCCGTTTTATGCGGCCCTTTTCTTTCCATTTGAGCGCATCGTTTTCCATCAGGATATCTTTTAGCCCTGGATCCAAATCCAGTGAAGCTGTCATGATCGGTGAACGCTGGGTCCAGTGTTTCAATGCCGGCGGACCGCCGACAAGCATGACCAACAAAATAGAGACCGCCAGAGCATAAAAAAATCGTGTCTTCCACCAGGGGACAGCGACAGGTCGCATGGGCTCTTCAATGGAAATATCTACCAGGGTTTCCTGCAAAATCTGATAACACCGTTGACAGCGGTTGAGATGATTGAGCAAGTGCTGCCTTTCGGTCTTGTCGACCGCGCCTTCCGCCAGGCGTGCCAGATCCTCAATAGGAATGTGGTCATTGGATGGCGACGCATGTGAGGGGATTATCGTTTCATTTATCCATTTACCCATATTTGACCTCTATCTAGTTAGACGGACAGTTTGACCCGACGGACGTTGAGGGATTACGGTTCACGAATCCCCTCGGCCAGTAAAGATTCCCGGTATGTTGTCAACAGTCTTTTCAACCGATTTCTGGCAGTCGACGCCGGTAGACCAAGAACCTTTGCAGCCGAGGTCAAAGACCGGTCCGATCCATATACAAGCTTTACCAAAAGCCGATCGTTTCCCGACATCCTGGCGGTTGTCTCCTTGATAATCTTTAAAGCCCTGATCCGTCGTTCCCGATCCAGCTTTTGAATTAGCGTCTCCAGGGGATTGGAGTCCCCATCGATGATACTCTGCAAATCGCCTTTCCGGGCATCCTCGCTGGACTGAAACGCCGGGTTTTCCCGGCAAGGTGCCCTTCGAATCGGTTCGGCTGCTTTGATGAATTCATCGTAGGATCCGGTGAACAGACCGTCGACCATGAGAAAATCATAGGCATCATCATAGGAAAACTTCTGCCAGCACACAAAACGGTAGACTGCTTCCGCCCATTTACCGAGTTTTACCACCCCTGCGGGGATCCGCCGACGGCCGAATTTTTTGCGTTTAAAGTCGATTACCAGGGAGTTGATCAGGGAATACAGGTATGTATTGAGGCTGCTTTTACCTTTAAAGTCCCGCAGGCGTTTGAAGTTATTGGCCTTGAGGCTGTCGATCACAAAGATGGAACATTCGCTTTGGTTGTTTTCAGCGGAAAAATGCCGTTTGCAAACAGCCTCTATTTTTGCATACAGGTCATCTGAAAAAAAAAGTGTCTCAGGATCCATAGGTCTGCCGACCGACGATTGAATTGACCCAATCGTCAGTTGTTTCTTTGCAAAACGGCTTATCGCGAACCTGTTGTTAACTAAATAATGTGCATGGAATAGATAATATATTGATATTATGTCAAATTTTTTCTTTCTAGCACAATTTCCCGGATTCAACTCCCAGTCAATTCCAAGCATCAAGGCTATTTTGCCTATTTATCACATCACATGAAGGCTTCCAACTCTATATTAGGCAACCAGCAACAAGAATTAAAAAGAGTCAAATACCGAAGATCAATAGGATTGATTTGATATTATTTTAAGTAGTTAAATACAAACCCATGCAAGCAATTGCAACCGCAAAAGCATGTAAACCATTTCGGCCGGCAGTTCGTCTAAAGAACCAAACCTTTACAAAAAGGAGGCAAACACATGAAGGCAAAATTATTGAAAACAAGCGTGATCACGTCAATACTGATTTTTTTGATAGCAGGCGTTGTCTGGGCGGATGACGGTAGGCACCGACAAAAACATGGACCTAAAAAAAAACATTTCCACAACGATCATTACAGAAAAAACGCACCCCGGGGATCATCTCACAATCGGCGAGAATACCACCGGCACAAACGGCATTACTACGCCAAACTTCATAATCGCCATCTTGCAGCCCACAGGGCGGCAAGGCATGCATTGAAACGCTATCGTGATCATCACAAGGCCCATAGACATGCCTTGAGGCACCATCGCGAATATCACCGGGCTCAAAGACACGCATTCAAGCATTATTATAAAAACCACGGACGGTTTGGAAAACTCAGCCACTATTACCATAAGGATACCCATAAACATCACCGCAAATATCGACCTTCCCGTAAAGTATTTTCCTATTGGGCCTCGTCCTTTAAACCCGGATGGTCGATTACCATCATGTCCAAAAACAGATGGTAAGTTGAATAAATTGGCGAGAAGATATATTATTCTATCTGACGATACATCTTCTCACAACCAATTGAACCTGATCGGCAAAAGAAGCCGGATGTCGCTGAGCGTCATCCGGCAATATCCAAAGTGCTATAGGTCAAAAGCGTGTCTGATGAGCATTTAAGCCTGGCAAGGCAAGATTCATATGAATTTGACAATTTGTCAAACGAGCCAAGTGCTGCAGCCCAGGTTTACGAAGATAAAGAACTCGTTCGCCTGGCCCAAAATGATGATCCTTGGGCCATTGAACAGCTAATTCTTCGCTACCAGAAAAAAGTGTATGCAATTGCTTATCAAATGCTCGGCGGAGATAAACAGGAGGCTCAGGACCGGACGCAGGATGCATTTTTAAAAGCATTTCGGAAGATAAAGCAGTTTAAGGGCACCGCTTCATTTTACACCTGGCTTTACCGCATCGTCATCAATACGTGTTTAGATGCCCGCAGACGCCGGCGACGCTGGAAGGAAGTTTTTCTACCCTGGCGTTTAGAAAAACATAAAGAAGATGGCCCTACCGCTGTATTGGAAGAGTACCCGGATACTGACAAGCGCTCGAGCCCACTGGCAACGGTCAGAAAAAGGCAACTTGATAGTGATGTAAAAAAAGCCATGAACACGTTGTCTGAAAGACAGCGCACGATATTTCAGTTGAAGATTTTTCAGGAAATGAGTATACCGGAAATTGCCCAAATAACAAATCTGGCGGAAGGAACCGTTAAAACGCATCTTTTTAGAGCGACCCAGAGTATCCAAAAAAAACTCAAGGGATGGACGGACAGCTAGAGGAGGTATCGGCATGGAAGCATGTCACAATCAGAAAAAAAATCTGGTGCTGTACGCACATGGTGAATTGGATTCCGACTCCGGCAGGGAGATCGAAAACCACCTAGCAAAATGCAAGCGCTGCCAAACAGAATATCAGCGGCTGTCATCCTTGCTGGGCAATATCAAAGAAACCATATCGGCCCCGGATCTTTCTCCCAAACAGGTCAATTCGCTGATCACCAATATCAAGTGGAAATTAAATCACAGCAAAAAAGAAACGTGGTGGCAGCGATATCTAAATTTCAAGCCCGTACACATGGTGCCGGCTGTTGCGGCAGCTTGTATTTTAATCATAGCCGCCGGTGTCATAGGTTATGTAGCCATTTATGGTACCAAAGAATTTCAACCGGTTGTCGGTCAGCAAAACAAAGATTTAATGCTAAACGATAGCGATCTGGAGATCGTTAAAAATTTAGAGTTTTTAAAAGAAATGGACGCAATACAAAAGTTGTCCCAGGTTGTCGACCTCAATGGTGATTTTAACTTCGATGGAGAATTAGACAGTGACACAAGGGGAATGAGTCAGGATGCGTATCGAAAATATTTTGTTTAAATACCAGTGTTTTCGATTAATTTATGTAACCGCGTCAGCCGGTCTGATCGTGTTATTTTGCAGCACTCCGATTTGGGGCGCCTTTCCTGGCAATAACAGACAGACCATCCCCATTATGTTTTCAGACGATTCCGAAGATCCGCTCGAGACGTATTTCTGCAAACGCGCTTCCAGCAGTCAAAATTTCCAGCAGTGGCAGGACCTGTCACCCAAAGAGCGAGAAAAACTGCGGAAAAAATATCGAGAATGGCAATCACTTCCGCCGGCGGAGCAACAAACGATTCGCCGAAGATTGGATCAGCTGAACAGAATGCCTTCTCAGCAACGCAAACTTTACAAGCAATTATTTCGTCAATGGCAGCATTTGCCGCCGGATCAGCGCAGGCAATTGCAAAAAGACCTGGAAAATTGGGAAAATCTTTCTCCCCGGCAGCAAAAGGAAATTCGACGCCGTTTCCGAAAATAAACCTCCCCGCGGCAAGCTGCGGGGAATTAAATTCGAATAGATTTCGCATCGCTCTTTAGGTGATGAGAGTAATCCGTGTCATCTGCGAAATCTGTGGATTAAACCAAAAGGAGGACATTATGAAACATCTGGGAAAAGTGATTGCGATGATGATTTTCATCGCTGTGGCCGCTTCAGCTGGCTATGCAAAATTTAACAAAGCGAAAGATGCGATCCACTATCGACAGGCTGTGATGACGCTGGTCGGCCACCATTTTGGCGGCATGGGTCAGATTGTTAAAGAAAAGCAGCCCTATGACAAAGCCTCATTTGCCCAAGAGGCGGCCGTTCTTGAAATGCTATCCAAAATACCATGGGACGCATTTTTGTTTCCTGAAAGCGATCGCGGCGAAACAAAATTGAAGTCCAAGGCCCTTGAGAATAAAGATGAATTCATGCAGTCCGCGCGAAAATTCGAAGATGAAACCGCTAAGCTGGCTGCCGACGCCGAGACCGGAGATTTTAAGACCATTAAAAGACAATTCGGGGCCACAGCCAAATCGTGCAAGGACTGTCACGATAAGTTCAAATCCAAGTGATGAATTGAACCGGGGCGCTCAGTGACCCTGGACCAGAAGGTAGACGGCCAGGACTGCCAGTCCAAAAATAACTGCTGCCAGTATAGGGCTGCCGATGGGGTTGACTGTGGTTGTGTGCCAGCGTTTTCTTCCGGTTATCATCGGCCGGATCAGATTTTCGTGCTTGAAAAATAAATAAAAAAACACGGCCAATACGTGGACGGCGATGAGCCCCACAAGTAGATATCGGTTTATCAGATGGATCCGGGTAATTAAATCACTGGCGTCTTCGCTCACCCATCCATAAAGCGGACCTTCGATCAAGATATCGTCATTGGCAAACAGACCGGTGGCGGCCTGCGTAAACAATCCCGCCAGCATGGCAACAATTGACCATCCGCCCAGCGGGTTATGGCCCAAATAGGGTGTTTCAGTGTTTTTTTTCAGCAACAATCCCGCGTATGAAAAAACGGTCGCCGGACCTTTGACAAAGCTGGAGAATCGGGCAGTTCGGCTACCGACAATACCCCATGTAATACGAAAAATCAGCAGCACCAAGATGGCATACCCTCCCAACATGTGGTAATTCATGGCATTTCCGCCAATATTGCCGCTGACGAGTGTTAAGATCACGCAAACAACGAGCAGCCAGTGAAACAGACGGATGGGAAGATCCCATACCAAAATCTGGACCGTTTGCCCGATTTCCGGGCGTTTATCAATACTTTTAGTTTCCATGCAGACGGATCGGACAACCCGAATTTGGGATAAACAGCATTTTATGATTGGAACCTACCCAAGTAAACTACCAATGTCAACAGGAGTCCCGGGGTAAGACATTTTAATTTCTCCGGGGATGAAAGCATTTTCTGGGTGATGATATCAGCATCGATCCCGACCGATAGGCTCCCGAGCGCTCTTTAATATATGACTTCACTTAAATGATTGCCAAAAAGTTGACACCTGAATTTTGTATTTCCATAGCTTGTCTATATCATTTCAAGTGGTTATAAAATTGTTTATATGGCACGGCTTGTGCAGGATGTCAAAACATGCAAACAAGATCTCGAATCATCTCTATCCACTGCTATCTGTCGGCTTTGGTTGTTTTTTTGACTGTTTGCCAGATGTTCTGGCTGCCTTCCGTTTCGATGGGATCTGATAACAAGACGCATCGATGGTTCACTGACACGATCGTGGATTACCGCAAACATCTCAACCCTAATTTTCCCAAAAGAGTTCGTAAATACACACGATACATTATCGTTCATACGACAGAATGCGACTTAAAAACCACCCTTAAACTCGTTTCGCAGGGCAAGCAGGATGACTTCAAATGGGTCTCACGCGGAGGCCATACCCATTATGTGATTGCCCGCGACGGACAAACGTTTCGCATTCTGGATAAAAAATTTAGAGCCCATCACGCCGGTCGCAGCATGTGGAATGGGGAGAAGAATATCAACAGGGTGTCGGTCGGCATCGAACTGGTCGGGTATCACGACGGCAATATCACGGCCCGTCAGTACAAGTCGGTTGGGCTGCTCATTGAGATTTTAAAAAATATCTACCGTCTCGACGATCGTGATGTGCTTACCCACAGTCAGATCGCCTATACAAAATCATCCAAAGCGGTACCCTTTGAAAAACGCGGCAGGAAACACTGTGCCCGAAATTTTGACCGTCATCGTGCCGGCCTAAAACCGACCTGGTCCTATGATCCGGATGTCAGGGCAGGACGCCTTCGACCGGATCCGTTGCTGTCTTCAATATTTTACGATACCAAAATAACTTCGAATGTGAATATATCCCCATCCCGAGTAATAATCGAGGACAAGACCGCCTGGCAAATCGCAGGAGACAAGTACAATAGCCCGGACACCATATACAAGCTTCCGGGGGGGTTGTTGATATCAGGAAACCGGATCAATCAAAAGATAGGCTGGAGCCGAATTCCGGTTGGAACTGAAATTTTTATCGATTAGACCCAGCCAGCGGCTTTGTAAATAGATCATAATTTCAGCCAGGTAAAATCTGTTGAATAAAAACACTTCGTAGCTAAGCTTTTAGGATCGTTCTAATTTCAGAACCCTGTTTTTCTCGGCCTGGATGTTGACAAGATTACCGCTGAACATCACAGCCCCACCTATCAAAACCAGCCAATCCAGACTTTCGTTATAGAATAAAAACCCGACAGCGGCAATCAGGGGCAGTCTTAAAAAATCCAACGGTACCACGACAATTGCATCGGCGATTGCCAGGGCGCGTGCCATGCAATAGTGACCGCTCAACGCTGCAACGCCAACAACCATGATCCACGGCAACATTGCCAATGATGGTGTCATCCAATTAAACATCGAGGTCACAAAGCCCAGAGGCAGCTGGATGATTGTCATGTAAAAGAGGATGGTCAGCGGCGTGTCGACCAAGGCCAACCTTCTTGTTAGGGTATGCGACAGGGCATAGCAAAAAGCGCCACCGAGCACAGCCAGAGCGGCAGGGCTGATAACCGCCAATCCCGGGCGCAGAATTAAAAACACCCCCACCACACCAAAAACAATGGCGGCAATCCGTGCCCGGGTGACCTTCTCTTTGAGCAAAAGGGTTGCCAGAACAGCGGTCCAAACCGGAACGGTGAATTCCAAGGCGAAAACCTCCGCCAGGGGAATAAACCCAATACCGTAAAACCAGCCGAACTGCCCCCCGAAATGAGAAATGTTGCGCAGAAAATGCACCTTCACGTTTTTGGTGAAAATCTGCCGCCAGTCGTTGCATCCCAAAAAAAAGCCGACAATCATCAAACCGACAATGCTGCGGAAAAACAGTATTTGGAAGGTACTCAACCGGGCCGACAGCTCACGGCCACCGATAGCCATGGCCATGAAAGATAACAGCGTGCCGGACATCCAGAAAGCGGCTATGACGGCTTGATTTCGATTCGTTTGTGTGAACAAAATAAAAAATTATGTTAGGTTGGTTAAAAATTCCAAATTTGCTGGACCTTTACGAAAAACGCTACCTAGACGCCGTCTTCTCAACTGATTTGTTGGCCTATGAATTCAGAATGAAGCTCTTTATTTATGGCGACTTTAAACTGCCTTTTGTCCGAGGTCACAAAGAGATCAGCCTGCCACTCAAGAGCACACGCGACGTGGAGCGCGTCCAGTGCGCGCAAAACATTGCCCTCTAATAGTTTTACAGTACGCGAGACAACGGAAGGTGTGATTTGTAAAACAGTTGCGTCGCGAACATCGTCCAACAACTGCTTCCTGACTGCCCTATAGTCCGCTATGGTTAAGACCTGTTCTCTCAGACGCCGATTAAGGCCGGAAACAATCTCAGGTACTAAGATGACGCAAAAAGCCAACTCCGAAGCACTCTCCAGGAGACGATCCAGCTTGTCGCCGCCAACCTCTTGCACATACCTTTTGGCGAGTGCATAAACTGCCATTCAATTACCTCCGATAATTAAATAGATTATTTCCCACTGACAGAGCCCCGTTGAGTCACGGGCCATGCGCATCTATCTTTTTTTCCTATGGCCGGGAAATTGATTGGCGGCGATGCATGCAAACTACGAGCAGGCCTCGGTTTTCGGTGCGCAACTTAACGCAGAATTAAGGGGCCGGGAAACGATAACCAAAAACATTCGAAAAAGAATGAAAATTACGATTTAAAAATACCGCTCTAAAATGGCACGGCATTTCCCGGTCCCACTTAAATGACAGGTTGGTTCAGCCATTTTTAATGGACTGATTCGCTTTGGTTACTCACTGGATTAATTAAATTTAATTCATCAGCTTCAACCTGTTGAGCAAAATATAAATCCCATCTGAGCTGAAGATTCAGCCAAAAGTCGGGAGAGACTCCAAAAAATTTGGATAATCTTAATGCCGTACTTGGGGTAACCCCCCGGCGGCCATTAACAATTTCGTTAATTCTCTGATATGGAACGTGTATAGCATCAGCTAACTGGCGCTGGGTAAGACCCATCGGTTTTAAAAATTCTTCGGAAAGCATCTCACCAGGATGGGTTGGGGTTCTATGTGTCGGTATTCTAATCATATTGGTCTCCCAAATAATTATTTTTAATGATAATCCGTAACTTCAACATCACTTGGTCCGGATTCTGTCCATTTGAAACAGATCCTATACTGGTCATTGATGCGAATGCTGTGTTGACCTTGTCGATCTCTTTTTAGTGCCTCTAAATGGTTACCCGGAGGTATGCGAAGTTCATTCAATGCAGCAACAGAGTCCATTTGATCGAGTTTTCGAGACACAATATTCCATAAATTTCTGGGAATAATCTTCAAGGCAGCCTTTGTAACTTTCCCATTGAATAAATCCTCAGTTGCTTGGTTCTTGAATGATTGTATCATGGAGTCACAATAACACGGATATCATGCTATTTCAAGAGGTGGTTTTGTAATGATAAGCCCAACGCCTGCTGGTGAGCAGCGGCCCGAATAAATTACAATCTTGCACGGCCTTTACGTAAAACCTCGGTCTGCACGCCGTCTGCTCAACTAGCGTTGTTATGTGACGACATTTTTATATCTAAATATTCTTGCACAAGTCGTAAAACCTGAAAGAACCCAAAACGGATCAGCTGCACAAAAAGCCATTATTGGCGTTTCGAATCGGCTCAAAATCGCTCCGGCTTTTTGTGTCAGCTGGATTCTGTTGTTATAAGCCCATCACTACTTAAT
>JASFSK010000019.1:0-18151 GCA_050114455.1 Desulfobacterales bacterium
ATTCTGGAAGGTCCGATATCTTACCTGACTGTTAGAGCAGGTGACAGATACCCGGAGGTGTTTACCGAAGCGAGGCGTCGATCCAGGCTGAGTGGATTAAGAATCCTTGTTGCAGTGACTGCCTATTCTGGTATGGTTGGCTCGCCTGCCATTTACTGGCGGCTGCATTATGGCGTGTGGATGGGATAGCCGATAACACCTTGACGAAATTAAAGGTTACATGCTAAAAATTGCCCCATAAAATCCCCCAATCATTACAGTGATTGGGCCTTTGAAAACCGCATTTTAAAACCTTTGGTAAACCTTGAACTTGGAACCTTGAACCGATCAATATAGGATGCAGCCGGTGTCGGAAACATCATTGCCCAGCCATTTCACCGGGCTGGCCCGTTTAAAACTTTATTTTGCACTGTCAAGAACCCCTCACGGTTTACTGGACATGTGCACACCTGCTTTTGGCGCCTTGCTTTGGCTTGGACATTTTCCGTCGGCTTATACGATCTTAATCGGTATTATCACCACTTTTGCCGGCTATACGGCCGTTTATGCGCTAAATGATGTCATCGACTACAAGGCGGATAGAGAAAAGGCGGAGATGGGTGGGTTTTCGAATACCGGCAACGATCTGGACAGTATCATTGTCCGGCACCCCATGGCACAGGGGCTGTTGAGCTTTAAAGAGGGGCTTTGCTGGGCGCTAAGTTGGGCTTTGCTGGCTTTGCTGGGTGCTTACATATTAAATCCAGTGTGCGTGCTTATTTTTCTGTGCGGCTGCGCGCTTGAAACGTTTTATTGCATATTGTGGCGGATCAGCCCGTTCCGTACCATCGTCAGCGGGGCTGTAAAGACGACCGGTGCCCTAGCAGCTGTCTACGCCGTCGACCCCCACCCCTCGGGGATATTTGTGGTTTGTTTGTTTTTCATGTTGTTTTTCTGGGAAATCGGCGGTCAAAATATTCCTAACGATGGATTTGATGTCGATGAAGATCGGCGTTTCCACGCCCGCACCATACCGGTTGTTTATGGCATAAAAACAGCAAATGTGATCATTGTCGCGGCGGTTATTCTGACATTGATCATGGGTATCGTGCTTTTTAGTTTATCCTTGACGATTGACATTATCGGTTTTGTCCTTATCTGCATATCTGTCGCAGTTGGGGTTTATCTGCTGTTGTTGCCAGCTTTGAAGTATTATCAATCCTGCGAGCCTACCGATGCTATGGCGCTATTCAACAAAGCCAGCTATTATCCCATGGCTTTGCTCGCGGTCGTTTTAATTAAAATGATTTTCAGTCTTTGATAGTTTAGAGGAGCAGTACATGAAAGAATTCAGTGTGGATGAACTCGCCGAATACAATGGAGAAAATGGAAATCCGGTGTACATCGCCCACGAAGGCAAAGTTTATGATGTCACCGAGAGCAATCTCTGGCGAAAGGGGCTTCACATGAAGCGCCATCGTGCCGGACAAGATCTGACCAACGACTTACAGGCTGCACCTCATGATCACGATGTCCTGCAACGCTATCCCCAGGTGGGAGTATTGAAAAAGTTTGTTGATGAGCGACCGATTCCTCAGCCGATTGCCTGGCTCATTGGTCGCTTTCCGATGCTCAGGCGTCATCCGCATCCAATGACAGTTCATTTTCCCATCGTTTTCATGTTTTCCACTACCATGTTTAATTTGCTTTACCTGATAACCGGCGAAAAATCATTTGAGATCACTGCGCTTCATTGTTTGGGTGCCGGCATTATGTTTAACGTTGTGGGCATCTCTACCGGAATATATACCTGGTGGCTGAATTACATGGCGAAACTGCTTAAACCGGTAAAAATTAAGATTCCCTTGACCCTTGTCATGCTGGTGACGTCTGTTATCATTTTTATCTGGCGAATTGCGGTACCGGATATACTGTCAAACTTTCGCGGATTGAGCAGTATTTATCTGCTGTTAATCCTATCCCTGGCTTTGATGGTGTCCATCATCGGCTGGTATGGGGCCTCGATGACATTTCCGGTGGAAAAAGAATAAGCCGATGACTGAACCCAATCAACTCCAAACGCCACACCCCATGGAAGCTTTCATTCACGGCATCCCCAAAGCTGAACTGCATCTTCATATTGAAGGCGCGCTCGAGCCCGAGCTCATGTTTGAATTGGCTGCCAAAAACAATATCAAACTTCCATATGAAACTGTTGCCGATATCCGAATGGCATATAAATTTAAAGATCTTCAGTCCTTCCTGGATATATATTATCAGGGTGCCCAGGTTCTGATCGACGAGGATGACTTTTACCGGCTGACCTGGTCTTATCTAAAAAAAGCGGCAGAGCAGAATATTCGCCACACGGAAATATTTTTTGATCCCCAAACCCACACCCATAGGGGGATTTCTTTTGAAACGGTTGTGCGCGGTATTCAGCGTGCCTTGACGGATGCCGAGTCTCAGCTGAACCTATCGTCGAAATTGATTTTATGCTTTCTGCGGCATTTAGATTCGGCAGATGCCATGAAAACCCTTGAAGAGGCGCTTCCGTTTAAAAATTGGATTACAGGGGTGGGGCTGGATTCCTCTGAATGGGGCTTTCCACCGCAAAAATTTACAGAGGTGTTCGATCGGGCACGTCAGGAGGGATTCAAATCTGTGGCCCATGCCGGGGAGGAGGGGCCTGCAGAGTATATCTGGCAGGCGTTGGAGTTACTGAAAATTGAGCGGATTGATCACGGGGTTCGCTGCATGGAAGATAAGGATCTGGTGGCCTATTTGGTAGAAAGACAGATTCCCCTGACAGTCTGTCCGCTGTCCAATATCCGACTTGGCGTTTTTGACAGCCTTCGGCAACACAATATCCTGCAAATGCTGAAATTGGGTTTGTGCGTAACGGTCAACTCTGATGATCCGGCATATTTTGACGGTTATGTCGAAGAAAACCTGCGAGCGTTGCACGGGGCGTTAGATTTCAGGTACCAAGATTTCCATATGCTGGCCCGCAACTCCTTTCGGGCCTCCTTCCTCGATGTTGCACAGAAGGAAAAATACATAAATGAACTGGATGAATATGTATTTGGTTTCGACATCGACAGACAAGACGATATGCAGGATTTCAGCCTCAGACCGACCCATAAAAACTAAGAGATAAGGGCCTAAATGAAAATGGAGGAAAAGCGATATCTAACCGCCCAGGAATTGTTAAATGATTCGTTTGAACTCGGTCTGCGAATTTACAAAAGCGGTTTCCGCCCCAGTTTTATCATAGCCATATGGCGAGGGGGCACACCGGTCGGCATTGCAGTTCAGGAAATACTGGACCATTTAGGCGTAAAAACCGATCATATCGCCATTCGGACTTCCTCGTATTACGGTATCAACAAAAGAGATAAAGTGGTCCGTGTCCATGGATTGGAATATGTTGTCCAAAACGCCAACTGGGAAGACGGACTCCTCATCGTGGATGACGTATTCGACAGTGGCAGCAGCATTAAAGCCGTCATCGAAACCCTACGAGAAAAAATGCGCCGAAATTTGCCGGATGACATCCGTGTTGCCACCCCGTGGTTTAAGCCCAAAAAAAATGTAACCGGCATTGTTCCAGACTATTTTATCCATGAAACCGATCAATGGCTGGTTTTCCCGCACGAACTGGACGGCCTCAACCGCGAAGAGATATTTGCCAATAAACCGGGTTTGAAAACCAGATTTGAAAACGCGGGATTATCTTGATAAATTAAATCGTCATCCCATTTTTCCGGCAACATATTGTCAAGAACGCAAGGTTTCAGCAATTAATAAATTTCAAATCACAAATAGCAAACAAATCACAATGACCAAAATTCCAAATTTCAAACAATTGGTGTTTGATCTGATTTGGGATTTGGGTATTGGAATTTATTTGTATTTTGGTGCTTGTAACTTGCTATTTCCGGATTATCCAGGTTAAGCAAATTGTACGCGACCGCCTGCCATGACAAAAATTGTCGACCTTACAACATATCGGACCAGGGCTTTGGTGCAGCGGGGATTTGGTCCCTGGCAAAAACGCTTTGGGGAATCCTTTGATTCCAACACCCATATCAGCGACCTTTCAGACAACACCTTGTATTTTCTGGCACAACCTGGAGAATCCAGCTCCGTTGCCTATTACGAGTTCATCATGGGAACCCTGGATATCGGAGCTGCTTCAAAATTTCACTACCTCAGTAACGATGAACAAATGCTGGTGGTGGACATCCATTTGTTTTTGGCCGACCAGACCCGTTTTGAAATGATGCGCAGGTTAAAATGGATCAAGACATTTGAAGGAGGGAAATATCGGCTCCTGATGATGGTTCAGGAGTTTGAAAAGATAAAATCTAAGTGTCGACAACGACCGCCTGCTTTGGCCGAGTCGAATCCGGAATACTCGGCCTACACCCAACTTACTCCTGGAGACAAGGAGGTCTTCATTCGCCGGATGCTACAGGATGCGCTTGAATCTTTCAAGGAAAGGCTATGATTACAGCGCTTTTTTCAATTCGGTCAATCCCCGCCGTGGCGGTTACCATTTGTTTCGAGGTATAATTCCTCAGGGCATATTTTCTGAATCCTTATCTTTCCATTTGCGAAATGGAAGGACTCATTTTTTAGGTTGCCAGTCGGACCCATCAGAGAAAGCAACCTGCCACTCTGGGGATTTTCTCTAAGATGCAACTGGGGTCGAAAAGACGTCATCGGATTGAAACATAATTCCCGCCGCTTTCACCCCTGACGTTTTATTCTGCCGGAATATATGGGATTTCTTCACCCCACCATCCTTGCGATTCCGATTTTTCAAGTTTTTCAGGGGTCGGATTTTTATACCCCCCCCAGCTAAAAAACATGTGATCATGGTTTTTGTAAATGGTATCGTGTTTATACCATTCAGCTGTACAACCGGCCAGAAAAACTGCAATGATCAGGAAAAATACAATTTTTTTCATAACTTAGCCTCCCTTATGACTTAAAACAGAATCGAATTTGGATTTCCGACTGTTTTAACCTGATGTCTATTATAAACACCTTCAAAAAAAAGTCCACATAAAAAATCAATAAATGAAACAAATTTTCAATATGAATCTCTTTCACTGTCTGACAACTTGTTAAATTAAATATTAAAATTTTTAAAAAAAACTAAGAATTATCCTCTATTTGCTACAGGATTTATGGATGACAATCTCCCAAAAAGCAGATCTTTCTCCTGGAGGTATCGATGCGAAACGACAATCTTTTTATAACGATGCCGCTTGTTTGGATAAGAAAACCGGAAGGCTTAAGTCCGCCAATCAAAGTGCCGATATCCCAAATAATGATAAAAACAATGATAAAATGGTGTCCTTCTCTGTCCATTGCATGCCTTTTATTGATGGCTAGCGGCTGCACGTTGAATGCCCATAGAATGCACCCGGACTTTCATAACAGGGTCGATTTCATTAAGAAATCGGTGCTCATCAGGCCCGATGTGAGTATGTATGAATTATCACCGGTCGGAACTGCTGTTTTGAGAGATGATTGGAGCCGAATCGGCCGCGAAAATCTGCAAATTGCCATTCTGAAAGATTTTAGTGAAAAAAAGTGTGATGTAAAACTCGCGGAAAAGGATGTGCAATCGGAGAATGAAATCAAAGAAATTCAGGCCCTCTACAGGTTGGTTCATAAAACGATGGATCAGCATACGTTCGGGTCTCGACCAAACACGGCTAACGGCAATGATTTTGTGTATTCTCTGGGTCCCCTTGAATCTTTTTTGCAGAAGTTCGACGCAGATGCCATTATCTTTGTCACCGGTTATGATCAGGTCTTTTATGATGGTAGGAAGGCTTTGATAGACCTTGCCATTGCTGATTCCACCGGTTTCATTCTTTATTATACGGTAAAAGGCACTACAAATGGCAAGGATCTAAGAGATCCTGACAGCACAATGGAGTTTATCCGGGATTTACTAGCGAGTTTTTCAAGGATGGAAGGATGAAATATGTCATTTTATTCATCACTTTATGCTGCCTGACGACCGGCTGTACAATTTCAAGAACGATGCCTGCCGATCGGATGCTGACCGCCAACTTGAATGAGCCAATGATTTGGCGTCGAGCAAAACTGGAGCAGGACGCCATACATAACAGTGGGATTTTGTACCGGGATGCGGACCTTGAGAATTATCTGAATCATATTGCTGCAAAGCTTCAGAAAAATTCTGGATCGCCTGTACCCGCCATTAAGATTAAGGTTATAAAAGATCCGACTTTAAATGCGTTTGCCTTTCCCAATGGCGTCATCTATGTCCATAGCGGAATTCTTGCTCGAATGGAAAACGAGGCTCAGCTGGCTGCCCTTCTATCACATGAAATGGTCCACTGTATCCATCGTCATTACATATTGGCACAGCGAAGCATCGAAAATCGAACACTGGCACCGGGCCCTGCTTTTCAGGAAGTGACCAAACTACGAAACAGGATAGGGCGGCGAATTTCCACCTGTAGGTTTACCCGTGAACTTGAAACCGAAGCGGATCGGGTCGGGCTTGACCTGATGGTTAAATCCAACTATGATCCTAAAGAAATTTTGACGCTTTTTGAACTCATGCAGCTGGAAATTGATGTTGAAGGAATCAGGGAACCTTATTTTTTTGGCACTCACCCCCCCGTGCGGCAACGTATTTACAATGTAAATCATTGGTTGGCCAAAAACTATCGGGGTAAAATTACGGGTGTGATTAATGCGGAGACATATCAGTCCAGGATATCGCGATTGAGCCTGGACAATGTCCGTATGGATCTGAGGCGGGGAAGGTTTTCAATTGCCCAAAAAACAGTGGAAAAACTTTTGGTTCGAATGCCGGACAATGCCCGGGCCTATTATCTCCTGGGCGAGATACTACGACAGCGAGGCCAGCATGATGATGCAGCTGCGGCTAAAAAATACTATGAAAAATCGATTTCGCTGAATCCGTCATTCCCGGAACCGCACAAATCCATGGGGCTTATTCATTATAAAGACGGCGAAAAGAATCTGGCAAAAAAGTATTTCGAATCCTGCCTGCTGCTTTCACCGGATGCGATCGACAAGGCCTACATCCAAGGATACTTAAAATTGTGTACAACCAACGGAGAAGGATAATGAAACAAATTACGGCCGTTATCTTTTTTTTATTTCTGTTTGCCGGCTGCGCCTCCGTGGCCCAGGAACGCAGCTTGAAAAATTTGCCCGATAACGACTTCGCGGTTAAGGTTCCAGAGGGATGGTGGAAGCCCAAGCACATCAATAAATATCTCATTACCAAAGATGGTGCTTTTTTGCAGTATGTGCTCATTCAGCAGCGCCCGATCGATCTTCCTTACAGCCATACGAAAAAAAAGTTAGACAAGGGAATGCTACCTTTGGAAGCTTCCGGTGTCATCATTGATGAAATTGCCTCGGACCGTCGTATTTTAAACTTTACTGTGATCGAAAATGTCCCAGCCGTAATAGACGGGCATGATGGCTTTAAAATTTTATTCACCTACAAAGACAAAAAGGGTTCAACCTTCAAAACCCTTTATTATGGTTTTATCAGCGGTGATTCTTTTTTCAACCTGCGATATAACGCCGCTATGCGGCATTATTTTGAAAAAGATATCGCCGACTTCGAGAAAATTCTGAGCAGTTTCAGAATCGTCAAGGCCAAAGCTGCTTTGGAAATCGCACTGGACCGGTAGTTCTTATTGAATCTCGAAACCTGTTGCAGAAAATCAGTAAACACAAATAAATTCCGTCTTCCCGCCGCCAAACTCCACCAGAGTTTCGGCGGCGATGGTCAAACCAACTTGCAAATGTTTCCTCTCAATCCCGGGGACGGCATATGCATAGAGCAGCACATTTTCGGTTTTTTCACTCACCCGGGTCTTTTCATCCGCCCCCTGACAGAGCACGCAGACGATTTCCGCTGCATCCCGTAACACGATTTCCCCTTTTTTTGTTATAAAATTGCGTCCGCCCATTCCGGTGCAGATTTCATTCTCGTCGGCCAGATCCAGTTTTAAACTTCCCTCAAAACGCTGATAATCAGTGACCGCAACGAGTATACCCGCACACATTTCGGCCATAAAATGAGCATCGACATAAAGTGAATATCGGGGAAATCCACTGTTGACGGTTCGTTTAAGGTGCTTGACCAGCGGGCAATCATATCCGAACTGATTGAAAAAATCAGCGTAAAGGTCAATCTGCTTTGAAATTTGGGCCAGAGTTTCCCGTCTTCTCATTTTTCGCAGCAGTTTTCTCTTATACGTATCAAAACCGGCCGGGTTAACATCATGACGACAGCCACTGATCAGGGTAAGTCCGAAGCCCACATCGGGATAAGCTTCCAGGTATTGCTGTGAGATTGAAAAGTTTAAATCCATGGATTTTCCTCCGTGGCACTAGTTAAACTATTGGCTTCTTTGACTAGCTATGTCAAATCCGTGACTGCTTGGCAATGGTCAATTTTTTAATGCAGGAATCCTGTATCTCTAAGATATTTGAATTATTTGTTATTTTATCGAATATTTTTTTGTTTCGGGATGCTTATATTGGTATGTTTTTTGCAAAATTCATGGGCAAACTTAAGTTACAATAAATTGTAAGGAGATTGAGTCATGTTGAAAAAATTATTATTTGGATTGGCATTGGGTGTTTTTGCCGTTAGTTGTGCAACCGTACCGACGACGACACCACAGGCTAAGCAACCTCAGGAAATCGTTGTGAAAGTTGAGGCCGCTGAACCGACAAAAGTGACGGTGGCAGACGGACAAAAAGAGCGGGTGAACAAATCCATGGAAGTACCCAACCCTGAGGGACGTTTATCCCAGCTTTCATTCATCTCAAGCGACAAGGCTTTTGTCAAAATCTTTTCAGGGCTGTCGGTGGCGGATGTCACCCGTTTGTGGAACGATCTTGTCGTCCTGGAGAATAATACTAAGATCCGCGACGTAAACTTGTTCATTAATTCTCCCGGCGGCGATGCTTTTTCGGGATTGGCCCTGGCGGACCAGATTGAGCGGGCCCGGAGAAAAGGCTTTAAAATCACCGCTCATGCCTCCGGCATCATCGCCAGTGCCGCTGTGCCGGTATTCGCAGTCTGCGATGTTCGACTGGCTGCACCAGGAACGATTTTTATGGTACATGAAGCCGCCCTGTGGAAATGGCCTGGGCGCGAAACGGCATCCGACATCCGATCACAAAACGATTTGATGTACCTGCTGCGGGATCGTTATATCGGTAAACTGGTCGATAATTCGAAACTCGACAAAAGAAAGTGGGAAGAGCTGGAAAAAAAGACCACCTGGTTTAGTGCCGATAAGGCAAAGGACTGGGGACTGGTAGACAATATAGAATAAATCCTTGACCGGACCGGTAACACCCATATTGCTGCGTGCACATTTGACTCAAGCTTCTCAACCTCTGACCCGGCCTCCAGCACGGAGCAATATTAACACCGGATTTGAGCGGCGACAACTTCATTAAAAATGGTGTTTCAACGGGTACCGGGTCGTTAAAGTTGGAATCGCTTTAACGACCTTTCCCGCATCAGGGAAATACTTTGCCCGGATTCAGGATGCCATTGGGATCAAACAGCGTTTTGACACGTTCCATCCATTGCAGACTGTTTCCATGTTCTGCAACCATATATTTTCTTTTCCCCAGCCCGATACCATGCTCACCGGTGGCGGTACCGCCCATCTCAATACATTTGTTCACCAGATTCTGGGATACGTTATTGATGAGATCCCATTGGCTCTGATCCCCTTTTTTACCGGCAATGTTCAAATGGACATTGCCGTTGCCGGCGTGGCTAAGGTAATAACTAATCAGATCGGTTCCGGCCAGTTCTTTCCGGATTTCGGCGATCAAGGCTGAATAGGCGGTTATGGGCACAGCAACGTCCATCACCAAAATGTGGCAATCGGGATGATTGCGGAAAATCATCTCGCCCAGCACATGGCGCGCTTTGAAGATACGGTCTCTTTCAGCCCGGCCCAAACCTGGCTGAAATTGACTGCTGCCTTCGGCCCTGCATAGTTCCTCTGATAATTCGAGAACCTCCGCCAATTGGCTGGTTGTGGAACCATGAAATTCCATGAAAAGTGTTGGCGAAATATTTAATCCCAGATGTTGTTCTTTATTCATCAATTCTATACATTCTGGGCCCAACAGTTCCAATGCGGCCGGGTTGAGACCTCCTCGGATAATTTCAAAAACCGCTTTACCGGCGGCTTCCACCGATGGGAAGGTTGCAACGGCCGCCGAGAATTCCACCGGTAGGCCGATTAAACGCACGGTGGCACCAACAACAACTCCCAAAGTCCCCTCGGAACCGACAAACAATCGGATCAAATCATATCCCGAAGACGTTTTGCTGGCCCGGGTGCCCATCTCGATAATCTCTCCGTTGGCCAGAGCAACCGATAATTTTAATACATAGTCCTTGGTAGAGCCATAATAGATCGTGCGGATCCCACTGGCATTATTGGCAATCATCCCACCCAAAGTAGCCCGGGCTCCGGGGTCCGGCGGAAAAAACAAACCCGTATGCCGCAGTTTCTGGTTTAAATCTTGATAAACGACCCCTGGTTCCACATCGGCTTGAAAATCCTCCTCTCGAATTTCCAGAATCCGGTTCATTTGGGAAAAATCCAGCACAATGCCTTTCTTCATCGGGATCGGATTTCCTTCCAGGCTTGAACCGGAGCCCCAGCTGGTCACCGGGATACGATTGTTGTTGGCATATTTCAATATCGCAGATACTTCAGTTGCACTTTGCGGCCAAGCAACCGCTTCCGGCCGGCAGGGCGGATGCCGGGATTCATCCTTTGCATGCAAATCAAGTATCGACTCGCCGGTGGAAAATCGATCCGAAGCGACCATTGCTTTCAGATTGTCTAAATGAGTCTGATTAAGCGAATTGAATTCCAATTTAACCTCCGTATTTCAAAATATATAGATTGTTTTCTTTACACCATTATAACCGGTTGGGAAAGGATTTTCGCTTAAGGCCTCAGATTCTGTTGGTTGAAAATAAGCTATTTAGCCGGATTTATTCTTGACTTCGAAAGATATCCTATATAGGAAATAACTTTCTGACACAAAATGAATCGTCTTCAGTTGGCATTCAATACCCCATCCGAGGCATGGCATGCTCCAAAATTGGCTGTTTCACAAATGTGCATGGGGAGTCGATCATTTTTACAGGGTGCACGAAGCTATTTTTAAGTGACCCCTTAATCCACGAAGGGAGGAAAAAACCATGAGCAAGAAACGGTTATTAAATGAAGGAATGGATCGCAGAACCTTTTTGAAAGTATCAGGAGTCACCGGTTTGGGCGTAGCGGCTTCAACTTTCGGCGTCCCCAAATTGCTGCGTGCGGCCCCACCGACGATTAAAATCGGCTCGGTTCAACCGGCAACCGGACCTCTGGCGGTCATTGGCGTGGGTCAGCGCCGAGCCAACCAGCTAGCGGCGGACTACATAAACGCCCAAGGCGGTATCAAATCCATGGATGGCGCCAAGCTCGAAGTGCTTTTGGGAGACAGTGAAAGCAAACCCGAAGTGGGCCGTTCGGAAGCCGATCGTCTGATAAAAGCCGGTGCTAAAGTGATGACCGGTCCTTTTCAAAGCGGCGTTGCCATGGCCATATCCACCCTCTGCGAGCAACGGCAGGTTCCTTTTATCATTGACGTGGCCGCCCTGGATAAAATTACCGACAAAGGCAAAAAATACACCTTCCGGGTTTTTATCACCGTTTCGGGCTTACTCAACGGTGCCGTCAAATACCTTAAAACGGTCACTGAAATGAAGGGTGTCATGCCCAAACGGGCGGTTGTGACCAACACAGGTGATGCCTTCGGTAAGGGCATGTCTGGCGGTTTTATTAAATTTCTAGAAAAATCAGGACTACCCATCGAAATCGTAGAACGAATTCAGTACCCACTAGGTATTCATGATCTGTCGGCCGAAGTGGCGCGGATCAAAGCCGCTAAACCCGATATCCTTTTCCCGGTGTCCCGCCCCGGAGACAGTATTATCCTAAACCGGGAGTTGTATAAGCAACGGGTCGAACTGATGGGTATTTACGCACCAGGCTCGCCCGGTTACTATGAACCCAGTGTTATCAAAGATTTGGACAAATTAATTTATTACGTTATGATCAACGTTCCCTGGTTTAATCCTACCAACCAAATTTACAAACAGGCCAACGCCGCCTTCCAAAAAGCTTACGACAAGTATCTGGACCCCAATAGCGCCTATGCCTACACAGGCATTTTGGTGATCGCTGATATCCTGGAGCGGGCTGCTTCCACCGATCCGGAAAAAATCCTGGCAGCAACCCGTCAGACAAATTTTAAAAATCACCCGGTCGTCAGTGGGCCGATCCAATTTGACGAACGTGGTGACAACCCGGCTGCGCTGACTGCCCTTATCCAGATACAACCCGGCAAAGATCCTTATGACAGGCTCAAAATCGTCATGCCGAAAGAGTTTGCCCAATCCGACAAGATCGTTTTTCCGGCACCTCAACTCTGGGAACGATAACAGGTATGGATTCAAGCCTTGCGCTTCAACTGACTATCCAGGGAGTTTTATTGGGGGGGATCTATGGCTTAATTGCCCTGGGTCTCTCCCTGATTTTTGGCGTCATGGGGGTGATCAATTTTGCCCACGGTCAAATGATGGTCATGGCCATGTATGTATCCTATTGGATATTTGTGCTACTCGGAATCGACCCGTATCTTTCTCTGGTAGTGGTAGCTGGAATTATTTTTGTGCTGGGATATCTGATCCAATCCACGGTGGTCAATCGCATCCTCGATTACCCCGAAGCCATGCAAGTGCTCCCGCTGGTCTCCATGGGACTAATATTAGAAAATTTTGCCCTCCTCTTCTGGGGCCCTGATCACCGCAGTCCCCAGACAGCTCTGAGTCTTGAGACCTTGTGGGTAGGACCTGTCATGATCGACGTCTCCCGTCTGATCGCCTTTGGGTTGGCAATATTAATTACGATACTGATCTTTATCTTTTTGAAAAAATCCAATATCGGAAAATGCATCCGGGCGGCTGCCGACAACCGCACCGGAGCCATCCTGGTCGGAATAAATGTCAACCGGATCAATAACACCTCTTTTGCCCTGGGTGCCGCAACCACCGCCGCCGCCGGCGTACTTCTTCTGCCCTTGATGCCGGTTTCACCGTATATCGGCCACGACTTTACCTTGACCGCGTTTATCGTTGTAATCCTCGGCGGGATGGGCAATTTAATGGGCGCCCTGGTCGGTGGCCTCATTCTCGGTGTGGCCGAATCGACTTCGACTTTATTTCTGCCGGCAACACTCAAGCAAGTCGTCAGCTTCAGCATCCTGATCATTATCATGTTGTTTCGCCCCCAGGGCCTATTCGGGGGGAAAAAATGACTAGACTCTATATTTTTCTGATAACAATATTCGCAGTTTTGTTATTGCTCCCCCTTTTCGTAGATAATTATGTCCTGGGCATCTTTGTGATGATCTTTTATTGGGCCTATGTGGGACAGACATGGAATGTGTTGACCGGATACACCGGACATATCTCTCTGGGACACGCCCTTTACATCGGCATCGGGGCTTATGCAACGACCTATCTGGCCCTAACCTTCGAACTATCGCCCTGGATCGGTATGTTTTTCGGCGGGTTCATTGCCGCCGCGGTCGCCCTGTTTCTGGGCTTTCTGGGGTTCCGGTTTGGACTGCGAGGGGTTTATTTTGTCATCTTGACCATTGCTTTTGCTGAAATTACCCGTCTGATCGTATCCCATGTCGAAGCGCTGGGTTCCTTCACCGGTATATTTCTGGATTTCAATCCATCTTTTCTAAATTTTCAGTTTAGGGGAAATCAACCGTATTATTATATATCCCTTGGATTTATGGTGGTCTCACTTGCCGTAGTACGCCTGATTGAGACCTCCAAGGTGGGCCGCTTTATGGTGGCCATCCGGGAAGATGAAGAAGCCGCCCAAGCCCTGGGTGTCAACACCTTTAAATACAACATGATCGCCATTGCCATCAGCGCCTTTATGACTTCATTGGCCGGCGCTTTTTACGCCAACTACATCTTCTATCTGCACCCCAACACACTTTTCGGCATGTCCACCAGCATCGAGCTCATCTTACGGCCAATTGTCGGTGGTCTTGGAACACTCTTTGGACCGGTAATCGGTTCGTTCATTCTAACGCCGCTTTCGGAAATATCCCGGGCATATTTCGCCAAAGGCGGCCTTGAGGGACTGCATCTGATACTCTATGGCGTACTGGCTATTTTGGTGGTTCTTTTTATGCCCAAAGGGATCATCGTTTATGTGAAAAAATTATTGAGTCCCCTTTTGAAGTCGTCTCAAGGAGAGTAGGGTTTGGGTGGCGGGTTTTTCGATTTGGGATTTCGGATATGAGATTTTGGATTTTAAAGGCATGAATTCTATCTAATTTTATGTTTAAAAAAGATAGAGCGCAGCGATTCCAAAAATCCAAAATCAGCAATCACAAATCCAAAATTATAAAAGGTAACTCGTGAGCATTTTATCGGCAGAAAAATTGACCAAGAGATTCGGTGGCCTTATGGCCGTCGGGGACCTTTCCTTTGAACTGGAAACCGGAGAGATTCTGGCGCTGATCGGGCCGAATGGCGCGGGAAAAACCACCGTTTTCAATTGTTTAAGCGGCTTTCTTACCCCGGATGAGGGCCATGTTGTTTTTGAAGGAAAGGCGCTCACCGGCCTGCAGCCCTTTCAGATCTGCCAGTTGGGCATGGCCCGGACGTTTCAAATTGTCAAACCATTTCCGACAATATCTGTTTTGGACAATGTCATGGTGGGGGCGCTTTCCAGGGCAAATTCAACCGACGAAGCCAAAAAGAGATCCCTCGAAATCATCGCTTTCACCGGCCTCTCCGGCATGACAAATAAAGAAGCCCAGGGGCTGCCGCTTCCTCTGAGAAAACGCCTCGAACTGGCCAGGGCCCTGGCCACTCAGCCTAAAATATTGCTATTGGATGAAGTTATGGCGGGTTTGAATCCCACCGAAGTGGATGAGTTGATTGCTCTACTGAAGGAAGTCAATCGGCAGGGGGTTAGTATCTTGTTGATTGAGCATGTGATGCAGGGGGTCATGGCCCTGTCTCAGCGTGTTATCGTCATAAGCTATGGTGTTAAGATCGCCGAAGGGACGCCTGCAGAAGTCGTCGAAAACACGGAAGTCATCGAAGCCTATCTGGGTAAGGAGTTTCTAAGTGCTCAAGGTCAATAAAATCGATGTTTTTTATGGAGACCTGCAAGCCCTGAGAGAAGTCAGCATCGAGGTTCAACCGGGTGAAATCGTATCGGTAATTGGCTCCAACGGGGCCGGAAAATCCACCTTGCTTAAAACTATTTCCGGAATATTGAGACCCCGCAAAGGCGCAATTTCCCTGAACGGCAATGAGATTTCCCATGCCCTGTCATCTCGCATCGTTGAGCAGGGCATCAGCCACGTACCGGAAGGCAGACAAATTTTTCCGACCATGACGGTGTTGGAAAACCTGGAAATGGGCGCCCAGTTCCCCCGGACCAAGCAGGTACGGCCTGACTCCATGGCGCAGGTGTTCGGTTATTTCCCGCGTTTAAAGGAGCGTCTTGATCAAAAAGCCGGTACTTTGAGCGGTGGTGAGCAGCAGATGTTGGCCATGGGCCGCGGCCTGATGTCTGTGCCGACCCTCATGATGTTGGATGAACCGTCCTTGGGCCTGGCGCCCGTTCTGGTAAGCACAATCTTTGAAATTATTGAAAAAATCAACCAGCGCGGAACATCCATCCTTTTAATCGAGCAAAATGTTTTTAACTCCTTGAAAATCTCTCATCGTGGCTATGTAATGGAAAACGGCCGGATTACTCTCAGCGGATCGGGCCAAGAACTGCTGGAAAATCCCCACATCCGTAAGACGTATTTGGGATTGTAGCGATAATTCATAGAGGTAAAGGCAACTTTGGTACATTTAAACTAATCGTCAAAAGAATTGGTAAAACTGCCGATCCTTCATTTTTACCGGTCCGTTTTTAGATTCAGCAATTGTACAGGATTAGTGGCGATCATTTTTTTCAGGTCATCGGAACTCACACCGGCTTCGTACAGCATTGCCAGAAATTCAGATATGCCTTCGATGGGCCAACCTGCATTTGTTAAGCCCAGAACCGAACCCAAAACAATTTTATCTACATCAAGTAAATTGATAAGGTCGGCGACATCTTCTACCGGACGGCAGTAGATTGACGATGACGGCGGTAAATTCCATGTAAGCCCCAAAAGACTGCTTTGGCTATTCGGATGATTATGGTTTGCAACAATATCCTCTCCATATGTGGGAGTTTGTTTTTACTATCATCTTTATTTTAGAAGGGAGGTCTATGGTTATGGGAGAAAAACTAAATTCCATGATAATTAATGAAAAAGATTCCGTTGCCGTCGCGCTAAGGCAGATTGAAGCAGGTGACAGCTTAGACGCCGGCATCGACATAAAGGTAGAAGAGAACATCCCGATGGCTCATAAAATAGCCGTAAAGAAAATAGAAAAGGGTGAAGAGGTTTTTAAATATGGCCAGCCTATCGGAATAGCGACGGAAAAAATTCTGCCTGGGAGTTGGGTACATACCCATAATTTAATACCTTCTGAAGAGCCGGATGCCTTCGAATATAACCCCAAATTAGGGGATTTTTCTCCTAAACAGACAGAAAAATTGTTTTTCAATGGATATCATCGTGAGGATGGTCAAGCAGGTATTCGAAACTATGTTTTTGTCATTCCTACCGTTTTTTGTGCCAATGGACCGGCAAAAAAAATGGTTGAAATGGCAACAGCTAAATATGGCAGCAAAGAAAATTTTGATGGATTTTTACCATTAACCCATGGATACGGCTGCGGCCAGGATGGAGAGGATGTAAAAAATCTTCAACTAATATTATCCAAGCTGGCGATCAATCCAAATGCAGCAGGTGCCCTAATTCTAAGCCTAGGATGTGAAATCAACTCCTTGGATGCATTCCGACCATATTTGGGGGAATTCGATCCCAATCGCATAAAGATATTAAAATTGCAGGACGTTGAAGATGAATTTGAGGAAGGCTTAAAATTATTGGGAGAATTGTATGGTTTCGCAACCAAATACAAAAGAAAATCAATCCCGGCCTCAAAACTAGTCCTTGCATTAAATTGTGGCGGCTCTGATGGGTTGTCCGGGATAACAGCGAATCCCATTTTAGGAGACGTCTGTGATGTCATTGTATCCCAGGGTGGAAGCGTCATTATGACGGAAGTTGCCGAAATGTTTGGTGCGGAAAAAATGCTTATGGATAGAGCAAAAGATGAGAACATTTTTAATAAAATAGTAGATATGATTAAATATTATAAAAACTATTTTGCAAAACACAATGTCGATTTTAGTGGTGACGTGACTCAGGGAAATTCTGCCGGAGGATTGACGACCCTACCTGAAAAATCCTTAGGATGCACTCAAAAGGCAGGAACTGCAATTGTTTCAGATGTCATTCAATATGGAGAGCGCTTAAAAGTACCCGGACTAAATCTATTGAACGGGCCGGCACATGATTCGATCGGAATTACGGCCGAAATCGCCGCCGGTGCAAATATGGTAGTGTTCACGACAGGAAGAGGTACGCCCGGTGGTTTTGCGGCACCTACCCTAAGAATGTCTACAAACAGTGAGTTATTTAACAAAAAAAAGCATTGGAATGATTTTAATGCAGGGTCTTTATTGGAAGGAAAATCAAAAGAGACCTTGGCCGGGGAATTGCTTGATTTAATAATACAAGTTGCATCCGGTGAAGTGAAGACCAAAAGTGAAATTAATGATTATTTTGAGATCGGAATACTAAGGCATGGGGTTACATTTTGACATTTAGTACTATCGGCTTTCGGGATGGGTTTGCTCTTGACATCCCTCAAGCCAGGCCACATCACTTTCTTTGGGATTGGCAGTGAATAATCTTGGTGGTCGATGACAGATAAAATATTTGGAGGTAACATGTTTAAACTCAGAGGGGTCGTTCCACCGCTGATAACACCATTTAAGGAAAACGGCGATCTCGATATTGAAAGCCTGAAAAA